>CAZGLU010000007.1:0-3241 GCA_964526095.1 uncultured Anaerolineaceae bacterium
TAAAGGAGTAAGACGACTGTGGTACCACAACCGAAGGAGGAACAGAATCAGCCCTCGGTCCGGACAGGTACCCCCCGGCCCTGGTCGCTGCTGCCGGGCAAGCCGGTGCCTATCACCGGGAAGCGCCGCGGCTTTCTTCCGTTTGAAACCAACCCGTGGGGGCGCATCTTCGTGAGCATCTTGCTGACGATTGCCATTCACCTGCTGTGGATGCGCTTCCTGGAGGAATACATCAGCCTGACCGTTGCCACGATCCTCACCCTGATCATGGCGGTGATCATCTTCCTGAGGGGCTAACCCGCTGCGCCTTGTGTCGGTTCCGCCCGGTCCCTATGGGCTGTCCGGCGCGGGCGCGCGGCTTAAAGAACGGGTTTTACTGGGCGCTAGGACGGCGGTTGGCGCCGTGCCGCGCTGCGAGTTGAAAGGAATTAGGCAAAGTGGAAGCGCTGGTTTTGGAAAGAGCCAAGGAACTCACTTTACGCGACATCGATATCCCTGAGACGCTGGGGCCGCATGACGTGCGCATCAAGCTGCACACGGTCGGCGTGTGCGGCAGCGACGTGCACTACTACGAGACCGGGCGCATCGGGCCGTTCGTCGTCGAGGAGCCGATGGTGCTGGGTCACGAGGCGGCCGGTACGGTCATCGAGGTGGGCGACGAGGTCACGAACCTTAAGGTAGGTGACCGCGTCTGCATGGAGCCGGGCATCCCGGACCCCAACAGCCGCGCGACCCGCCTCGGCCTCTACAACCTGGACCCGGCCGTGCGCTTCTGGGCCACCCCGCCGATCCACGGCGTCCTGCGGCCCGAGGTGGTGCACCCCGCCGCGTTTACGTTCAAGCTGCCGGACAACGTCAGCTTTGCCGAGGGCGCCCTGGTCGAGCCGCTGGCGGTGGGCATGCATTCCGCCAACAAGGCACGCATCAAGCCCGGCGATATCGCCGTGGTCATGGGCGCCGGGCCGATCGGCATGGTGACGATCCTCGCGGCGCTGGCTGGCGGCTGCGGGCAGATCATCGTGACCGACGTCGAGCAGCCCAAGCTTGACCTGGCCGCCACACTCGGCCCGGTGACGCCGGTCAACGTGCGGAAGGAGAGCCTGGCCGACGTGGTGAAGGAAATGACCGACGGCTGGGGTGCGGATATCGTCTTCGAGGCCAGCGGCAACGAGCAGGCCGCGGCGAGCGTCTTCGACGTGCTGGCACCGGCGGGCTGCGTGGTCTACATCGGCATGCCCGGCAACCCCATCGCCTATGACATCGTCGCCGCCCAGATCAAGGAGGCGCGCGTCGAGCACGTCTTCCGCTACGCGCACGTCTATCCCAAGGCGCTGTCCTTGATGGCGGGCGGGCGGCTCGACGTCAAGCCGCTGATCACGGACAAGTTCGACTTCGCGCACAGCATCGAGGCGTTCGAGTTCGCGTCGCACATGCCGCCGACCTCGGTCAAGGTGCAGATCGAGCTGCCGCAGTAGGGCGCGCTGGCGATGTACGAGGCGAGCTATACCCTGCCTGACACCATGCAGGCGGTCGTGTGTTATGGGCCGCGCGATTACCGCTTGCAGGAGTGGGAGGTGCCCCGTCCCGGCCCGGAGGAGGTCGTCATCCGGGTGCGGGCGGTGGGCATCTGTGCCAGCGACCTCAAGTGCTACCAGGGCGCTGAGGCGTTCTGGGGCGACGGCCAAAGCGAGGGCTACTGCCAGCCGCCCGTGATCGCCGGGCATGAGTTCGTGGGCGAAGTTGTCGCCCTCGGCCCCGGTGCGCGCGAGAAGTACGGCCTGGAGTTGGGCGATCTGGCGGTGTCCGAACAGATCGTGCCCACCTGGACCGACCGCTACGCCGCGCGGGGGCAGTACTGGTTGTGCTCCGAGCACAACGTCTACGGCTTCCGGCAAAAGACCTTCGGCGCCATGGCGGAGTACATGAAATTCCCGCGCGGCGCGCTGAACTACAAGGTCCCCGCGTCGATCCCGGTGACGCATGCCGCGTTCATCGAGCCGCTGGCGTGCAGCATCCACGCCGTGCAGCGCGGCGAGATCGAGCTGGAGCACGTCGTCGTGATCGCCGGTGCCGGTCCGTTAGGGCTGGGCATGGTCGCGGCGGCGCGCCTCAAGAACCCGCACCTGCTGATCGCGCTCGACCTCAACGACCACCGCCTGGAGGTCGCGCGGGCATGCGGTGCGGACCTGACCCTGAACCCGTCCAAAACGGACGTGGTCCAGGCGGTGCGCGACCTGACCGACGGCTACGGCTGTGACGTGTACATCGAGGCGACCGGCCACCCGGCGGCGGTGCAGCAGGGGTTGGACATGATCTGCAAGGGTGGCACCTTCGTGGAGTTCAGCGTGATGGGCCGCCCGGCGACCATCGACTGGTCGATCATCGGTGACCACAAGGAGTTGAACATCCACGGGTCGAGCCTCAGCCCCTACACCTACCCGATCGCCATCGACATGATCGCCAAGAAGCGGCTGCCGCTGGAGCAGATCATCACGCACGAGTTGCCGTTGGCGGAGTTCCAGAAGGGCTTTGACCTGGTCGCCGCCGGTGACGAATCGATCAAAGTGATCCTGAAGCCGTGAGCATGCGGCATAATCGCCGGGGCGCCCCGGTTGCACGGGCGCGCTGCTGGTTTGACCGGAGGCGATAAGCCGCAATCACAGTGAGTGAGAGTCACTATGAAAGCAGGCAAGATTGAGGCGCCTGGACGTGCCACGTTCGCCAGTGCGAGCGTGCCCGAACCGGGGCCGGATGACGTGCTGATGCGTGTGCACGCGGCGGGCATCTGCGGGACCGATATCCACATCCTCAAGGGCGAGTACGAGGCCCACTATCCCCTGATCCCTGGGCACGAGTTCAGCGGCACGGTCGAGGCTGTGGGGGAGCGCGTCACGCGCTTTCGCCCCGGCGACCGGGTCACCGCTGACCCGAACATCCCGTGCAACCGCTGCCCGGCGTGCCAGCGCAACGAGCCGAACCAGTGCGAGAACCACACTGCGGTCGGCGTCACGCGGGACGGTGCCTTCGCGGAGTACGTCGTCGTGCCGGAGGGCAACGTCTTCCCCATCGGGGATATGTCCTTCGCCGCCGCCGCGATGGTCGAGCCGCTGGCGTGCGTGGCCTGGGGCCTGGAACGCCTGACCATGCCGCCGGGCGCTACAGCGCTGGTCCTCGGCGCCGGCCCGATGGGCTGCCTGCTGGTCCGGGCGTTGCGGGCCAGCGGCGCGTCGAGGGGCGTCGC
>CAZGLU010000007.1:3251-4424 GCA_964526095.1 uncultured Anaerolineaceae bacterium
TCGTCGCGTCGGACCTCGTCCCGCACCGGCTGGCGTTGGCCGCCGAGTTGGGCGCGACGGAGGTCGTCCCCGCCGACGACCGCCAGGACGCGCGGCTGCGTTCCATTGAGCCGGACGGCTTCAACCTCGTGGTGGACGCGACCGGCATCCCGCAGGTGTTGGAGGGCGCGTTCAACTACCTGCGCCCCAGGGGGACGCTGTGGATCTTCGGCGTGACGCCCCGTGATGCGCGCATCTCGTTCAGGCCCTACGACGTCTTCCGTAAGGACCTGACCATCTTCGGCAGTTTCGCCGTCAACCGCACGTTTCAGGAGGCTATCGCGCTGATCCAGAGCGGCCTTGTGCAGGTGGAGCCGCTGATCTCGCACACGCTGCCGCTTGAGGACTTCGCGCGGGGGTTCGAGCTGGCGCAGTCCGACCCGAACCGTATGAAGGTCCAGTATCAGATCGCACCTTAAGAGTGATTCTTGACGAAAGGAACGGTTTAAGCATGGCTGATGTCGTCTTGGAAGCCAAAAATATCCTTGATCGTTTCCGGCTCGATGGGCGTGTCGCGCTGGTGACGGGCGCCGGTCAGGGGATCGGGCGCGCCTACGCACATGCCCTGGCGGAGGCGGGCGCTTCCGTCGCCGTGGTGGATATCGACGGCGAGCTGGCCGAGGGCGTCGCGCAGGAGCTGGTGAACAAGGGCTGCGACGCGATCGCAGTGGTGACCGACGTGACCCAGGTGGACGCGGTCCAGCGCATGGTGGATACGGTCGTGGGCCACTGGGGCAAGCTCACCATCGGCGTCAACAACGCGGGCATCGGCAACTGGACCCCCGCCGAGGAAGTGGACGAGGCGAACTGGGACCGCATCAACAACCTGAACCTGCGCGGCGCGTTCTTCTGCGCGCAGGCCGAGGGCAAGGTCATGATGCCGGCGGGCTATGGCAAGATCATCAATACTGCGTCGATGTCCGGCTCGATCGCCAATACGCCTCAGAAGCAGGTCGTCTACAACACGACGAAGGCCGGTGTCATCCACATGACGCGCACCCTGGCCGGTGAGTGGGCACCTCATGGCATCCGCGTGAACAGCATCAGCCCCGGCTACACGCGCACCAAGCTGGTGGACGACCTGCTCGCCACGCCGATCGGTCAGGAGATGCTGCCCAAGTGGATGGCCCTCAC
>CAZGLU010000007.1:4434-10883 GCA_964526095.1 uncultured Anaerolineaceae bacterium
CTCACGCCGCTGGGGCGGATGGCCGAGGTAACCGACCTGCAAGGGGCGGTCGTGTACCTGGCCTCCGAGGCATCCGACTATATGACGGGCCACGACATGGTCATTGACGGGGGCTACTGCGTGTGGTGATCTGCGTCGCTGCCGCATAGCCCCGCTGCGCATGCCGCGCACAGACCCGCCCATCGTTGGCGGGTCTTGTTTTTGGCGGCTCTGGCTGGCGCAGCCCGCCCCTGGGCTGCTGCTTCCTCCCATTTCACCGCAGACATCTTGTCCGGCGTAATAACCTGTACTACAATGTTATAACGTCCTTGTAACATCATTAAAAGTGGATCGAGGAACATCATGCTTCCAGTACATCGACGCATTCACCGGCCGCTTGTGTTCCTGTTCCTGTGTTTCCTGGTCGCTGCCCCCTCCGCCGTCCGCGCGCAGGGGGGCGAGCCTACCCCGATCGGGGTCGGGGAGAACCAGATCGGTGAGCTGACCGCCGAGGCCCCGGTTTCGAGCTATAGCCTGGCTCTGGCCGACGTCCAGGTGATCGACGTGGAGATCCTGTCCGTGACGCCCGGTTTCGCGCCCGCGTTCACCATCCTCGATCCGTCCGGCTTGCCGCTGGCCGTGGTGTCCAACGCGACAGGTGACACGGCAGCACGCGCCCCGTCCCTTGAGTTGGTGGCCGGGTCCTACCGCATCGACGTGCAGAGCGCCAACGGGCAGGTGGGCCAGTTCGTGATCCGCGTTCAGGCCGGGGAGCCGCCGCCGCCCCCGACGCCCTTGATCCTGGGCATGGCGCTCGACGCTGAGGTGAGCGCGGAGGCGCCGCGCCAGCGTTATCTCTTTACCGGGGCGGAGACGGTCGCGGTCCTGGTCTACGTGCAGCCCCATGCGCCGGAACCCGCGCCTGTGGCCGGGTCGGAAGCCGGTCTGCTGGTCAGTCTGAAAGAGTTCGAAACGCAGGCCGTCCTCGCGAACAGCGGGACGCGGATCGCGGGCGTGCGCTACCGCATCCCCCCTGGTGCGGCGAACTACCTGATCGAGGTCGCGCACGGCGGATCGAATGAGGCCCGGACGTTCACCGTCTGCGTTGAACGCGAGGGCGAAGGTCCTGCCTGCCCGCCGCTGGGCGCTGGAACCCCGGTCCCCACGCCCGCTGCTACCCCGATTGCGGCCGCGCCCACGGTGGCTGCTCCACCGCCACCGCCACAGCCGCCGCTTCCCTCGACGGGCGCCTGCGTCGTCGCGTCCCTGACCGGCGGGCGGGTGAATGTGCGCAGCGGCCCCGGCACCGGCTACCCCGTGCTGTATCAGTTGTCGGGCGACGCGCTGGCCGCCGTGATCGGTCGCCTGCTCGACAGCTCGTGGTATCAGGTCACGGCCAACGGTGTGACGGGGTGGATCTCGACCACTGTGATCCGCATCGGCGGGGAGTGTGGCAGCGTGCCGGTGGTGATCCTGACGCCAACCCCGGCCACGACGAGCGCGGCTCCGACCAACACCCCAGCGGAGACGCCGACCCCGACGAGCACCGGGACGTCCGATACGGCGACCTGGACTGCCACCTGGACCGCTACCGCGACCGCGACCGTGACCGTGACCGAAACGCCTACCGCCACCTGGACCGCGACGGTGACCGATACGCCCAGCGCCGTCGCCACGCTCAACTTCTCGCTGCCGCCGGTTTACGGCTCCACGGCGCTGACGTCCGGCTTTGTGCCGGATCCGTACACTGTGGGGATAACAGGCGGCGGCCCGGTTAATGTGGCCTACCTCGGCGGCGGGTGTTCCGGGTACGCGACCTCGGCGCCGAGCTTCTCGCTGAACTACACGTCGGGTGCTTTCCCGCTGTTGCGCTTCTACTTCATCGGCGGCGCGGACTCGACCATGGTGATCAACACGCCGAGCGGCAGCTACTTCTGCGTGGACGATTCGTTCGGCACGCTGAACCCGACCATCGACTTCAACTCCCCGTCCAGCGGGCGTTACGACATCTGGATCAGCAGCTTCAATCCCGGCGCGTCGGTGGCGGGCACGCTCTACATTACCGAGAGTAGCGGCAACCACCCGTAATCTCGTCCGCCGGTTTCCCACGAGCCGACCCGGCCCCGGACGCGCTCGCCGGTCTGGGGCCGGACCCGTTCCCGTCACGGCGGGCGGTTTGAGCTAAAACGCTTTTATCGAAGTGGGTAAGGGAAGGCTTGCCTGCTCAGCCGCGCCCGCGCCGCGCCACCAGGATCTGGTCGATGGCGATCACGAGCTGCTCCCAGGCTTCCGGCTCGTCCGGCGCGGACGCCCGCTCGCCCTCGGCCTCGCGCGCGAGGGCATGGCGGCTGCGCTCTTGCATCAACGCGTGCTTGAGCGCCTGTAGTTCCTCGGTGTCTTTCCGTGCAAGCTCGGCATAACGCGCTTCGTCGCTCATGGCGCACCCCCTCGCCTCACGCCCTGAAAGAGGTGGTGCCGCGCGATCCGCCACACGAACCGGGCGTTGTAGACGAGGTAACGCTGCCACAACCGGCCCGGCTCCTGCGCGAGACGGAAGGCCCACTCCAGACCGCTGCGGCGCATCCAGGGCGGCGCCTGGCGTTTGGTCCCGGCGATGAAGTCGAACGCCGCCCCCACGCCGATGAGCAAGGGCGCGGTCAGCGCCGGGCGGTAGCGCATCATCCAGACATCCTGTTTGGGCGAGCCTAGCCCCACCCAGATCACGTGTGCTCCGGCGGCGTTCAACTGCTGCACGGTCGATTCGTCCGGCGCGTCGCCGACCGGCGCGAAGGGCGGCGCCTCCGTCCCTGCGATCGCCAGCCCTGGGTAGCGTTCCTGTAGGCGTGCGGCGACTCGTTCCGCCACGCCCGGCGCGCCCCCGTAGAAGTAGTGGCGCAGCCCTGCCGCCACACCCCGCTCGCACAGCGCCGCGACGATGTCCGGGCCGTAGACGCGCTCCGCGTGTTTGGCGCCCAGGCGCCGCTGAACCCACACCACCGGCATCCCGTCGGCGGTCACCATCGCCGCACCGTTGAGCGCGTCACGCACGGTCGGATGCTCCACCCCCATCATCAGCGTGTAAACGGGACAGGTGCTCACGTAGCGCGGCGTGCCGTTCTGCGCCCACCGCACCAGCGTCTCGACCGCGTCCGCGAACGGCTGCGCGGTGGTGTTGATGCCCAGGATCTCGACGGTTTCCACGCGGTCCCCTTCGCTGCGCGGCTAGAACGCGCCCTCGCCGGACAGCACGACGCCGACCGTACGGTACAGGATCTTCAGGTCCATCCAGATCGAGTAGTTACGGATGTAGTACAGGTCTTCGTCGGTGCTGGCGTGCATCAGCTTTTCCGAGCGGCCGTTGATCTGCCACCAGCCCGTCAACCCCTGCGGCACCTCAAACCGCTTGCTCTGCCAGGGTTCATACTTTTCGACCAGCCAGGGCATCTCCGGGCGAGGTCCGACGAGGGACATATCGCCGCGCAGGATGTTGAAGAACTGCGGCAGTTCGTCCAGGCTGGTCCGGCGGATGAAGCGCCCGACCCGCGTGACGCGCGGGTCATCCGGGATCTTGTGTACGTAATAGCCCTGCTCGTTGATCGTGATCACCTCGGCCTCGAGCTTGTCGGCGTCGGTCCGCATCGAGCGAAACTTGATCATCTTGAACAGCTTGCGCCCCTCGCCGACCCGGTCCTGAAAGTACAGGATCGGCCCGCCGTCGTCCAGCTTGATCGCCACCGCGATCGCCAGCATCACGGGGAGCGCCGGGATCAGGAGGAGCGACGTCACGATCACGTCGAACACGCGCTTGGTCAGGCGTTGGAAGGGGGTCAGGACCGGCTCCTTCAGCGTCACCAGTGGCACGCCGCCGAAGTCCTCGATCCGCAGGCTCAGGAAAGCCATGTCGAAGTAATCCGGCACGACGCGCAGGTTGACGGGCAGGTATTGCAGTCGGCGCACCAACTCTTGTGTTTCCTGTTGGGCCTGCCAGGGCAGGGCGATGATCAGCTCGGAGATGCCCTGCTCCTCGATCAGCCGGGGCAGGTCGTCCACCGTGCCGAGGATCGGCTCCGGCGGGTCCGGCGGTTCGTCCGACTCGCAGTTGCGCACGAAGCCGACCAGATGAAGCCCGCTCCAACGGTATTCCTGCACGCGCTGCGCGACCTCCTGCGCGGTGCTGCCCAGCCCCACCACCACGACATGACGCATATGCAGCCGGTGCTGGCCTCGCCGCTGGTAGATGAAGCGCAGGCCCGCGCGGTGCAGCCACTGGTAGAGCAGCGTGAAGCCCAGAAAATAGATCGTTTGCAGGCGCGAGACTTCGCGGTAGGACAGGTAGAGCGCGCCGACCATCAGCAGCCACGCGAAGCCGGTGCCCATCGTCACCTGCTGCAACTCACGGCCCAGGCTGATGTGGTAGCTGGGGCTGTAGATGTTGAGGAACGAGAAAACCAGGATCCAGATCGCCGCCGCGATCGGGTAGACGGGCAGCGGCAGGATCCAGACCGAGCGATCGACCGTCAGGCCCCAGGGGAGGTTGATCCGTGCGATGGTGGCCGACAGTAGCGCCGCCCATACCAGCAGGATGTCAGAGGCGATCAGGAACAGGCTGTAGCGGAGACTGTAGTGCTTGACCATGGCTACTCTCGGAGCCGTCCGCCCGGCGGGTGGAGGTGCGGGTCAGCGGCTTAAACCGTGTGCCAGGCGAATATTACCATGCGGCGGGGTAGTCTACCACTGCACCGGACGGCTCGCCTACCGCCTCGGCTCTCAGCCGGTAGCCCCACCATAGGCCGAGCACCCACGCGATCAACAGGCGTATGCGCGCGTCCATCACACCGATGTCGAACCCGAAGCTGACGCACATCGCCAGGAACGCGATCCCCAGCACCAGCGCGGGCGGCTGGGGCCGGAGCAGGGATTTCAACACCACGGCGGCGCACGCCGCGCCGAACAGGAACACGCCCGGCAGCCCTAGCTCGGCCCACACGATCAGCAGCACGTTGTGCGCCGGGCCGATCAGCGCGGTCGGATCGTTGTGCAGCCGGTCCAACGCCAGCACCAGGTTGCCCGCGCCGACGCCCCACAACGGCTCCTGCATGAGGACGGCCTCGGTGTCCTCGAAGGCGAACGTTAGCCGGTAGCGGTATTTCTCCGGGGAGCGCAGGGTGTCCGTCAGCCGGTTCAACGTGTCGCCCGCCGCTGTCACGAGGACGACCGCGCCGACTGCAACCGCGAGCAGCGCCAGGACGGCCCACAGGTTCAGGCGGGGCACGACGCGCGGCAGGGAGCGCACTTGCGACGCCACGAGCACGGCCAGCGCGATCACCGTGCTCGCGATCAGGTTCCGCGACGACGCGGCCAGCAGACCCAGCACGATCGGCACCAGACTGAGGGCCGCCAGCCGGACGCGCACGCCGCGTTTCGAGCCGCCCCACAGCAGGGCCAGCGCGGCGAACAAGCCGATCGCCAGCAGCACGCTCAGGCTGTTGGGGTGGATCGTCAGCCCGCTCGCACGGTAATCGGGCAGGTTCGGCGCGTAGTTGATCTCGCCGAGCGGGTCCAGCCCCAGGTATTCGCCGTTGAGCAGTTGGACCACGGCCAGCCCGCCCTGCACCGCCGCGCTGATGATGACCGCCGACAGGAGGGCCGCGCCCCAGCCGCGCATCACTGCGTACGCGACGAGCAGCGCGGCCAGCAGCTCGACCGTCAGGCGCAGCGCCGTGTAGGCCGCGAACGCCGGGGAGATCGCCCAGGCCGCGCTGGCGAACGCCCACGCGGCCAGCAGCAGCCACCACAGCCCGCCGTGCCGCCGCACGATCGCCGCGCTGTGCCGGGCGAAGGCATCCCGAAACCCCCGGTAGAGCAGCGCCAGCGCCGCGACGAGCAGCAGCGCCAGCGCCAGCGCCCAGTCCACCAGATACCACGTGATGTCCGGCCAGACCGAGGGCATATGTCCGATGGTCGCCGGTCCTCCCAACACGGTATGCCGCGTGTTCGGCGCCAGGAACGGGACCAGCGACAGCGCCAGGAACGCCGCCGTGAGCAGCGTGCTCTGCGGCGTATGGGTCAGCGCACGCAGGGCGGGCAGTAGCGCCGCCTCGTAGCGCAGGGCCAGCGGCGTCAGGCTGAGGCCGCTGAGCGCGGTCATCGCCAGCGCGGCGCCTGCGACGGGCGGTGACGCCGCGTCGAACAGCAGGGGGTAGGCCGCCAGGACGAGGATCGTCGCGCCGTACCACGCCGCGTACGCCCAACCCGGCAGGCGTGCGATTCGCTGCATGGCCCCCCCTACACGGGTGCGCGCGGCACGGACGGCCAGGGGCAGCGGCGCGGCGGCCAGGGCGAGCAGCAGCCCGGCGGTCACACGCTCGGCGGGGTGCGTGCCGTAGGCCGCCGTCTCGAAGACGCCCCGCGCGCTGTGCGCGGCGAGGACTTGCTGCACCACCAACAGCGCCGCGCCCCAGCCCAACGCC
>CAZGLU010000007.1:10893-19168 GCA_964526095.1 uncultured Anaerolineaceae bacterium
CCCCGCGAGCACCCGCCCGGCCCACACACGCTCGCCCCCGACCGTGCTCCACGCCGCCCTCACCCGCCGCCCGAGCGCTCTGGCAGCGCGTAGCCCCCGGTCCATCCCCCACAGCGCCGCGCCCCAGCCCAACGCCCCGGCGAGGGCGCGGTAGCGGGTGGCGGGCGTCTGGAGGCCAAGCCACAATACCGCGAGGCTGAGCGCCAGACCGGCGCCCAGGCGCACCAGCGGCGCGAGCCATTCAAAGGGGCCGGTATACAGGGCGCCCAGCGCCAGGGCCGCCAGCAGGGCCGGGTAGACGCCCGCTTGCGCGAACCGCTCCCGCAGCCGCAAACCGGCATGGGTCGGCGCGCGGCGGTCCGCCAGCCACACGACGAACGGGACCAGCAGCAGCCCGCCGATCGCGGCGAGGTGCGCGGCGGAGGCCAACGTGCCGAGCCAGGCCAGCCGTTCGGGCCGGGAGCTGGCGGGCAGCCGGGAGAACGCCAGCCACGCCTGGATCGACAGCACGAATAGGAACGCCCACAGGAGCGCCGCGACGATGCGCCCGACCCGGTTCTGTGCGCTGCTCCCCATGACGGAGTTCAATCCAATCCCCTCAGGTCCACGCCGGGCGCCTGACGCGCGGCCCGGCCGGCGTTCCATTGTAACGTGAACGCTGGTTTTCCGCGCGATCGGCGCCCTATTGTGGCATCCTCGGACGGGGTGCGATCGTGGGCTGGGGTGGGGCGGAAAACCCGCTAGCGGCTGCTGTTCTTGCGCGTGCGCGGGTCGCTCAGGTCGCGCAGGCCGTCGCCGATGAAGTTGAGCGCCATCACCACGGTGAAGATCGCGATGCCGGGGAACGTGCTGAGCCACCACTGGTCGTAGTGGTCGATGCCGTCGGAGACCATGCGCCCCCATTCCGGCGACGAGGGTTCCGGCCCCAGCCCCAGGAAGCTCAGCCCGGCGAAGATCAGGATCGCGTTGCCGATGTCGAGCGTCGCCATGACGACCGCCGGGGCGACGCAGTTGGGCAGGATCGTGCGGAACAGCACCCGGCTCGGCGGCGAGCCGATCGCCCGCGCGGACTCCACGTACTCGTTCGATTTCACGCTGATCACCAGGCTGCGCACCACGCGGGCGTAGTTCGGCCACCACACCACGACCATCGCGATCACGGCGTTGTTGACGCTGGGGCCGAGCGCCGCCGCGATCGCCATGGCGAGGATGATGATCGGGAACGCCATGAAGATCTCGGTAAACCGCATCAGCAGCTCGTCCCAGATGCCGCCCACGTAGCCCGCCAGCGCCCCGAAGATCGTGCCGATGATCGTCGCGCTGGTGATCACCAGCAGCCCGGCGGGGAGGGACGTTCGCCCGCCGTACAGCACGCGCGACAGCACGTCGCGGCCTAGCTGGTCCGTCCCGAAGGGGTGTTCGCGCGTGGGGCCTTGCAGCCGGGCCATGATGTCCTGCTGCAACGGGTCATACGGTGCGATCCAGTCCGCGCCGAGCGTCACGACCACCCACGCGATGCATACCAGCACCCCGACGGCCATCAGCGGGTTCTGCCGGATGCGGATGCGGATCAAACGCCAGTCGATCGTCATCTGCCTCACTCCTGGCGCAGGCGCGGATCGAGCCAGTAGTACAGCACGTCCACGAACAGGTTAACCAGCACGAAGATCACCGCGATCAGCATGCTCACGCCCATGATCGCCGGGAAGTCCAGGGTGCGGGCCGCGTTGTAGGCGTAGCGCCCGATGCCGGACCACGCGAAGATCGTCTCGGTCAGCACGGCGCCGGACATCAGGCTGCCGTACGACAGGCCGATGATGGTGACGACCGGCATCAGCGCGTTGCGTAGCCCGTGCTGCACGATCACCCGCCACTCGCTCAGGCCCTTGCTGCGGGCCGTGTTCATGTACTCCTTCGAGAGCACCTCCAGCATCGACGAGCGCGTGATGCGCGTGATGAGGCCGACCGAGTAGGCGCCCAACACCAGCGACGGCAGGATCAGGTGCTCGACGGCGTTGCGGAACGTGGCCCAGTCTCCGGCGAGCAGGCTGTCCACGGTGTACATGCCGGTGACGTGGGGCGGCGCCGGGACGCGCGCATCCAGCCGCCCCGGGCCGGGGACCACGCCCCAGCGCAGGTACAGCACCAGCAGCCCCAGCAGCGCCAGCCAGAACACCGGCGCGCTCACGCCGATGAGCGAGATGATGCGCACGACGAAGTCGATCGGGTGGTTGCGCCACACGGCGGAGATCACGCCGAAGAATACCCCCGCCAGCACGCTCACCACGATGCCCGCCGTCGCCAGCTCGATCGTGGCAGGCAGGTAGCGCCCCAGTTCGTTCGCGATCGGCTCGTGGCTGCGGATCGACGTGCCCAGGTCGCCTTGCAACAGGCGGCTCATGTAGGTCAGGTATTGGATGTGGAACGGCTTATCAAGCCCCCATTTGGCGCGGAACGCCGCGACGATCTCCGGGTCGGCGGCGGCGCGCTCGCCCAGGTTGCTGGCGGTCGGGTCCGCCGGGATCGCGTTGGAAATGAGGAAAGCCACGAACGAGATGCCGATCAGGAGGGGGATCATAAACAAGAGACGGCGCGCAAGATACTGGTAGAGGGCCATAAAGTCTCTCGGTCATCGTAACAATACGGCGGCGGGGCCGGCTCGCGCTGACCCCGCCATCCTGAGTGAACGCGTGTGATTAGCGGTGGAGCAGGGCCAGGTCAACCCGCCACTGCCCGTTGTAGGCGAAGCCCTGCAGGTCGCTGCGATAGGCGAAGTGCACGCCCGGCTGGAACAGCGGTGCGAATGGGCCGTTCTCCTGCTCGTAAAGCTGGATCTCGCGGAAGATCTCGGCACGCCGGGCCGGGTCCAGTTCGGACTTCACCGCGTCGCGCAGCTCCAGGATCTCCGGGTCGGCGTTCTCGTCCGTCCAGTTGGCGCGCAGGCCGACTACGCCGCCCGGCAGGAACTCAACGTAGTCCAGCGTGTCCTGGTAGTCCGGGTTCCAGAGCCACAGGCTGAAGCCCTGCTCGCCGTTCCGGTAGGCGTCGAGCGACACCTGGAACTCCTGCGGGACGAGCGTGACGTTGATGCCGACCTCGGCTAAGTCTGCCTGGACCTTCTGCGCGAAGATGCCGAACTCCGTCCCGATGTAGTTCCAATCCGGGTATTCCAGGTCGATGTCGAAGCCGTCCGGGTAGCCCGCCTCGGCCAGCAGTTCGCGCGCCAAGTCCTGATCCTGCGCGAGCGCCTCAGACGGGTCGAGCGCGCCCGCGAAGCCGATCGGCACCATCGCCGCCGGGGTGTTCGCGCCGGGGCCGCTCAACACGCGCATTTCCTCGTAGTTCAGCGCGTAGCGGATCGCGCGCTGCACCACCGGATCGCTGACCGGCCCGCCGATCTCCGGGTCCTGGTTCATGAGCAGGAAGATCAGCGTGTCGCTCTGCGTCGAGAACACCTCGATGTCCGGGTTCTGCTCGAACGACGGTAGTTGGTCCGCGATCACGTCCATGGCGATGTCGATGTCACCGGCTTCCAGCGCCAGCTTCTGCGTGGAGGTCTCCGGCAGGTTGCGGATGATGATCCGGTCGAAGTACGGCGGCTCGCCCCAGTAGTTCGGGTTGCGGACCAGCACCGTCTGCACCGTTGGCTCGTAGCTCTCGACCATGTACGGGCCGGTCCCGGCGGAGTTGTTCATCAGCCACGCCTCGGCGGTATCCGTCTCGGCGGCGTCCTCGGCGTCCGTGCCGCCCTGCGCGCGCACCACATCGGCGTTCACGACTGAGAACGCGTCGAAGATGAGCTTGGCGAGGATCGCCGCGTCCGGCTGCGTTAGCGTCAGGACGACGGTCAGGTCGTCAGGCGCCTCCACGCTGGCGATCGTGTCCGCCAGGAAGGACGGGTTATCCTTCAGGTTCTTCATGCGGTTGAAGCTGAAGACCACGTCCTCGGCGGTGAGCGGGTCGCCGTTCGAGAAGACGACGTCATCCCGCAGCGTGAACGTGTAGACCAACCCATCGTCGGAGATCTCCCAACTGGCGGCCAGGTTGGGCAGGATCTCGCTCACCGAGTCGGGCGGGAAGGTGACGAGCGTATCGTAGACGGAGTGGTGAACCAGCGATCCGCCCGGTTCGTACGCCCGGTTCGGGTCCAGCGAATGGTAGTCTTCCGACAGGCCGACCACCAGCACGGTTTCTTCCTGCGCGCCCACGCCGCCGAAGGCGATCGCGCTCAGGCTTACCACGAGCAGTAAGGCAAGTAAACGACGCATTCTTTCCTCCTTATGCCGATAACAAACCCTATTCGGAACTGACCTGGCTGTCAGTTAGCCGCCAAAATAGCTGAGGTAGGGTTGTGCTGCCCTTGTTACTTGAGGCTCCGATGGACGGTGCGGTGAGGAGTGACGGGCAGGAGCGCCTGCCTGCTCCGTGATTGGCTCCCAATTATGCTAGCTGGCCGGGAGGGCTGCAACCGGCCGCCTTGTACATTTTGCATAAAGTCCCTCGGCAGTCCTGGCATTGAGGCTCGCCCGGAACGCAGGCTCGCTGCCGCCTGCCTCCCGCTCAAGCCACCTGGGGCGCCAGCCCTAAGAAGTCCGCATAGCGCGCGGCGGCGGCGTGTATGGCCTCCATCTGCCCGTCGTCCAGCGGCGACAGCGGCGTGATCGTGATGGCGACCGCGTGCTTTTTGAACGACCGCTGCCAGGTGCCCACGATCCGGCCATCCAGCACGATCGTGGAGTCGAACAGCAGCGGGCGGATGTCCTGCCCGTTTGCCCGCGTGCCCTTCGGGAACCCGTAACCCAGCAGGAATTCGTCGAACGTGGGCAGCAGGTAGGCGTCGGTGATGGGGGCGGGGGCTTTCGGCAGCGACGGCGCGAACCAGTACGTTTGGCCGTCGATCGTCTCCTGGGCCAGTTCGCCGCCGACCATCTCCAGCCCGGCCTTGATGTCCGCGATCGTCAGCCCGGACCACCACGCGAAGTCGTGGATCGTGGCCGGTCCGTGCCCGGTGAAGTAGCGGCGCGTCAGTTCGGCCAGCGCCGCGTCACGTTCAAGCCGCCGAGCGTTGGGGGCGCGTTTCGCCAGCAGCATGAAGGTATGCTGTTTGCCGCGCCGGGGGCCGCTACAGATCAGCGCATCCAGTTCCGCCCGGTGCAGGATGTAGGGCAGCCGCTGGCCCTCGGTGTTGATCCCGGCCTCCTCCAGCACCGCCTTCAGTTCTGGTCGCGTCAGGCTCCGCCCGCCTTCCAACGCCTTCACGATGATGTCGCTTGTCCGCGTGAGCAGCGGCTCGTCCAATTCGAGTTGGCGGTACCGTGACTTGTTCTGCTGGTTGACGCGCGGCGCGGTCAGCTCGACCATCCACCGGATGTCGTCCGGCGTGACGAAGTGCCACGTGGGCCGCATGACGTGGATGCGCAGGATCGCCCCATCCGTGAACGCGCGCTCGATCGTCGCGTCGGTGGCGGCCTGCATCCGCATCCCCAGGGACCACTTGGCGTCCTGGTATTCCTGTGCCTGGACCGCGCCCAACCAGCGGACGACCTCGGCGGCGCTGGCGAAGGGCTGGTGCGAAAGCCGCTGCTGGTGCAGGCGTTGGCGGGCGATCGACGTGGCTGCCATGCTGTGCTCCCCTGCGCGATCCGGTCTTTACGCGGCCTGGAGTGGTCGGTACGTGCTGAATTATACCCGCCCGCCGCCCGATGTGCGCGAATTTTAACAGGTTTGTCACTACTTAGAATTGACAACCATAAAGTCAAAGCATATCATGAAACGGTTCCGAATCGCGCCGGTTTTCGTGGGGCGCTGGCCCGCGAGGACCGCCAACATCAACATGAAGGGGGCTTGGCAACATGGCAACCTTTCTTCTCGAAGTCCCACACGAAGCGGAGATGATGGCCTGCGTCAAAGCTGTGCGTGCCTTCCTGACCACCGGCTCGCACTTCCTCTCGAACGCCGATTGGGGCTGCAAGGACGGGGAACACACCGCATGGATCACGATCGAGGCGGACAGCAAAGAGGAAGCGCGGCTGGCTATCCCCCCGGCGTTCCGCGCCGACGCGAAGATCGTGCAATTGAATAAGTTCTCGCTGGCGGAGATCGACGAGTTGGCCCGGCTGTATCACACCGGTCCCGCGCAGGAAGCGTGACGGTGTACGGGCTATACGGGAAGTTCCGGGCGCAGCCCGGCCAGCGGGACGCCCTGCTGGACCACCTGTTGCGCGGCGCGGAGGCGCTCCGCGACTTCGAAGGTTGCTATCTGTACGTGATCGGCGCCGCCATGGACGACCCGGATGGGGTTTGGGTCACCGAGGTGTGGCGCAGCCAGGACGACCATCAGGCGTCGCTGGCGCTCCCGGCCGTCCGGGATGTGATCGCCGCCGCGCGCCCGTTGATCGCAGACATGCCGGAGCGCATCGAGGTCACGCCGTTGGGCGGCAAGGGGCTGCCACGTGCGGGGTGAGGTGCCCGCTCCACCGGCGGGCTTTACAGCAGCAGGGTCAGCCCGCCGGTCACTGCGCCCGCCAGGACGATCAGCCCGAACGCGGGCAGCACCAGGCGGCGCAGTCCCTTGTCGCCCAGCGAGGAGGCGATCATCGCCTTCGAGCCGGTGTTGACCAGGGTCGCCAGCACGATCGCGCCCGCTGCGACGCGCTCAGAGATGTTGTTCAACCCGGCCAGCTCGCTCGCGCTGAGCGTGACCGCGTTGACATCCACCAGCCCGCTGATCACGCTCGCCCCGTAGACGCCCCCGCTGCCCAGCATGTCCTGTGCAAGCTGCACCCCGATCAGCACCACGGCCAGCAGCATCCCGAACGAGATCGCCGTGCTCAGCTTGAGCGGGTTGGCGAGGTCGATGGTCTTCATGTCCGTCTCATCGCGCGGGGTGTACCGCCGCCACAGGTAGCCGACGCTCGCCAGCCCTGCCAGCAGCATCGCTATCGCCGGGAGCGCCACGTGCCGCAGCAGCGGCGGATATACGATCAGGATGCCCGCCATCACGCGCGGCAGCATCACGCTTGACGCCAGCAGGATCGCGATCGCCAGCATCGGCGCGTGGGCCGGTGTCTCCTTGCTGCGGTTGGAGAGCGTGACGGTCGTCGCGGTGCTGCTCACCAGCCCGCCGAGCAGGCCCGCCAGCCCCATGCCCTTGTTCGTCCCGAACGCCTTCATCAGCACGTAGCCGAAGAACCCGATGCCGGAGACGAACACCACCAGCAGCCAGATCTGGAACGGGTTGATCAGGTCAAGCGGCCCCATGGAGCGGTTGGGCAGCAGCGGGAGGATCACCGCCGACACCAGCGCGAACTCCAGGGTGGCGCGCAGGTCCTCGCCGCGCATGTTGCGGACGATGCTGTGCAGGCTGGGCTTGAGTGACAGCAGCAGGGCCGTTACGACTCCGAGCGCCCCCGCAACCTCGGCATCCCCCCAGATCACCAACGCGCCTAACAGCGGCGTCAGCAGGGCGGCGACCTCGGTCGTGGCGCCCGCGCCTTCCACGCGCCAGACCTGGCCCAGGTGGCTCGCCAGGATGAGCAGCCCGAGCAGCACGTACACCGCGAGGAAGATGGCGATCCCGTGTTCCTGGCTCAGGAAGGCCGCCACGGAACCGGCCAGCGCCATCAGGGCGAAGGTCCGGATACCGGCGAAGTCGGAAAGCTCGCGGTGCTGCTGGAAGTATTCGCGCTCCAGCCCGATGAATGCGCCAATGACCAGGGCGACGCCGAAACGCCACCACGGCTCATAGTTCAGAAGGTTATCCATGCTCGTGAGTGTGATTAATTACGCGGGCGTCGGTGCGGATTATACGAGGTCTTGAGCCGCACGCGCAACCACCGGGCGCTTACACTTAGCAACAGTGCGTCATCAAGGGGAGGGCAGGCGGGCAGGGGTAAAGCAGCGGTGCCGGGTCTGTAGGCCCGGCACCGTTAGGGATCGAGGGAGGATAGTCGCGCTAAGCGACCTTCTTGGACGCCTGCGGGTCGAACGCATCGCGCAGCCCGTCGCCGATCAAGAACAGGCACAGCACCGTGATCACGATCAGGACGCCCGGCAGCCAGACGAGGTGTACGCCCTTCGTGAAGAACGTCTGCGCGTTGGTCAGCATATTGCCCCAGCTTGGCGTAGGTGGCCGCACGCCCAGGTTCAGGAAGCTCAGCGCCGACTCAACCAGGATCAGCGAGCCGATGTCCGAGGCCAGGTTGACGATCAGCACCGAAAAGATGTTCAGATCGGAAGAGCACACGTCTGAACTCCAGTCACGAGATTCCATCTC
>CAZGLU010000008.1:0-18960 GCA_964526095.1 uncultured Anaerolineaceae bacterium
CAGCCTGACCGACCTGCTGCCTTACGTCGAGGTGAGCCTGTGCCCGGAAGGCTGCTTGCCGACAGGTGGCGACGATGACTCGGATGCCGCGATCTGCCCGGACTGTCGGCGCAAGCTGGAGGTTGGTGAGCCGATCTCGACCTTCGAGCCGGTGCGCCTGATCGAGCTGCCGCTCAACGCCCGGCTGGAGGATGTCGTCGGCGGGATCAACGAGCGCGTCGCCGTACAGCAGGGCCGGGTCCGGTTGGAGCGTGGCATCCTGGCGCGGGCGGACCAGAACCTGCTCTACATCGACGAGGTGAACCTGCTGGACGACGTTATCGTGGACGCCATTCTCGACGCCGCGGCCCAGGGCAGCTACACCGTGCGGCGCGGCGCGATGGTGGGCACGTACCGCTCGCGCTTCGTGTTGATCGGCTCGATGAACCCGGAGGAAGGCCGCTTGCGCCCGCAGATCATGGACCGCTTCGGGCTGCGCGTGCCGGTCCAGGGGTTAACGGACCTTGCGCAGCGCCACGAAGTCTACCAGCGCGTGCGGCGCTACCAGTCCAACCGCCGCCGCTTCGTGGCCGAGTGGGCGCCGCTGACCGCCGCCGCGCACGAGGAGATCGTGCTGGCCCGCGCGCTGCTGGCCGAGACGACGCTCAGCCCGGAGGCCATCGAGGTCGGGCTGGCGCTGGTCGATGCGCTCAAGATCGAGTCTCACCGCGCTGAATATGTCATGTTCGAGGCGGCGCGCGCCCACGCGGCGGCGGACGGGCGTGACGTAGCGGACGTCGGGGATATCCGGCGCGTGGCGCCGATGGCCCTGCGCCACCGCAATTCGCCGTTCATGGTCGAGTTTTTCCGCCAGCAAGCGGAGGAAGACCGGGTTATCCAGGCGCAGCTTGACGCGCTGATCGGGGAAGACGGCTGACGCCATGCACCCGATCAGGCGCCCTCTCGCCGTGCTGGGCTGCGTGGCCCTCGCGTGGCTCTGCCTCTACCTGCCCTGGTTCGTGCATGAAACGGCGGGGTTCACCATGCACGGCTTCGACCTCGCGGAGTGGACGAGCCTGCACCCCGCCACGCGGAGCAGCAGCCCGCCGATGTTGACGAGCTTCCTGCTGCGCCTGCCGCACATCCTGTTGCCCCTGGCGGTGGCCGTCATGGGGGCGGCGCTGCCTGATCCCCGCGCGCGCTGGATCGTTCGCGCGGCGGCGGCCCTGCTTGCGCTGCGCATGGTGCCCCCCGTCGAGTTCTTCCGGGGCGTCACGGACGACCCGAACTACCGGCAGATGATGCTGCTCACGGCGCTGGGCCTGCTGTCGGTCGCGGGGACGCTCGTGCTGCCGCGCCGCGCGTTCGGCCCGACGCTGGCGATCGCCTGTGTCGGGGCGGTCGTCGCGGGGTGGTGGGGCCTGTCACGCGCGGGCGTCCTGCTGGACAACTTCGAGATCGACGTGCAGGTTGGGGCAGGAGTGGTCGGGATGACGGCCTTCGCAGCGGCGGTGCTGGTCGTGGCGTGGTGGCCGGGCTGGTCCGGGTGGGAAAAACAAAAAGGCGATTGATACACGATCAGTCGCCTTCATGAATGATCTGCGCTACCGGCCGGGTGTGGTCAGGCTCACCCGAGCAGTTATTTCATCTGCGTTTCGATGTAGGCGATGGCGTCGCCCACGGTCTTGATCTTCTGGGCTTCCTCGTCCGAGATCTCGCCACCGAACTCGTCCTCAAAAGCCATGATCAACTCAACAAGGTCGAGCGAGTCGGCTTCGAGGTCCTCACGGAAACGTGCATCCGGCTCGACTTTTTCCGGTTCGACACCCAGCAGCTCAACGATGATGTCCGTTACACGCTCCTGAGTTGTTGCCATGGTGTTCCCTCCACTTGTAAAAGGCTTAGAGATGGCGCTTGCGAGCAGTGGCTTTTCAGCACTGACCGGCCCATTGTACACGCCGGCCGGTAGACTGAACAGGTACCTTTTGCTATGATCTGTTCGCTACGCTGAGTTTACACACTCAGTCGCTGCCTGTCCACATTGCTCCATCAACAAGGAACACCACCTCATGCCAGAAGTTACGCCCGCAGCCCGTACCGAACAGCGGAAGGACGACCATATCCGCATCAACCTGGAGGAGCAGGTCCAGTTCCCCCGCCTCACGACCGGGCTGGAGCGTTACCGCTTCATGCACCAGGCCGTGCCTGAGCTAGATGTGGCCGAGGTGGACCTGCGCTCGACCTTCCTCGGCAAGCCGTTGCAGGCGCCGATCCTGATCTCCTCGATGACCGGCGGCACGGAGCGCGCGCAGGGCATCAACCGGACGCTCGCGGAGGCCGCACAGGAGGCTGGCATCGCGATGGGGCTGGGTTCGATGCGCGCCGCCCTGGAGGACGCATCCCTGGTGCCAACCTACGCCGTGCGTCAGGTCGCGCCGGATATCCTGCTATTCGCCAACCTGGGCGCAGTGCAGCTCAATTACGGTTACGGCCTGGACGAATGCCGCCGTGCGGTCGAGCTGGTCGGCGCGGACGCCCTCGTGCTGCATTTCAACGCGGTGCAGGAGGCCGTCCAGCCGGAGGGGAATGGCAACTTTGCCGGGCTGCTGCGCAAGGTCGAGGCGATCTGTCGCGGGCTGGACGTGCCGGTGATCGCCAAGGAGGTCGGCTGGGGTATGTCGCCCGACGCCGCGCGCCGCCTGGTGGAGGCGGGCGTGGCCGCGATCGACGTGGCCGGGTCTGGCGGGACGTCGTGGAGCGAGGTCGAGTACCACCGCGCGCCGGATGCCCACCACGCGCGTGTGGCGCGGGCCTTCGCTGACTGGGGCATCCCTACGGCGGAGAGCATCCGCTACGTGCGGGAGGTCGCGCCGGGCCTGCCGCTGATCGCCAGCGGTGGCCTGCGGGACGGCGTGGAGATCGCCAAATGTATCGCGCTCGGTGCGGACCTGGGCGGTATCGCCGGGCCGTTCCTGAAGGCCGCCGATCGCTCGCTGGACGCCGTGCGGCAACTGATCTGGGCGCTGTCTTCGGAGATCCGGATCGCAATGTTCGCCACCGGAGCGGCCAACCTGACCGCGCTCAGGCAAACGCCGCTGCTGCGCGACTCATAGCGGGCGGCGTTGGGGTCCGCCCGGCCCCTCGCAGAAGCCTCTGCGCTTCGGCCAGCGCATCACCGGCGGCGCTGGCGGCCAACCGGCCCTCACGGACCACATCCGGCGGGGGCACCGGGCGCGGGTTGGTGCACTCGGCCTGCCACAACTGTACGGCGTGTTCCGCTTCGATCGCGGCGCGGCGCAGCAGGGCGGCGAGGGTCTCATAGGCCGCGTCCCCGCTGGCGCTGATGCTCGACGGCGCGGGCACAACCGGGTACTCGCCACAGCGCACCTCACCCCCGGCGGCGAGGCTCTCCCACACCGCCAGGATCGCGCGCTGCGCCTCGGTGAGCCGCTCGTACTGGTCTTGCAGGCGCAGCCGTATGGGTGACTCCGTGGGTGGGGCGGTGGCGGTTGGGGACGGTATTTGCGTGGGGCTGGGTTCGCTTCCGCCATCCCCTTCGGACATCAGCCCGCAGCCGGCCAGTAACAACCCGATGAACCCCACCAGCAGCAACAACAAACAGCCCCAGGTCCGCATCCGCTCCGCCCCTCTACACAAATGCCGCGAAAACCTGGTTGCCGAGCAGCCGCCCGCGCGGGGTCAGGCGCACGCCATCCGTCCCCACCCGTTCGAGCAGCCCGGCCTCGGTCAGCCGCGCGATGGTCGGCCCGTACGTGGCCCACAGGTCGCGGCCGGTGCGCGCCCGGAACGCCTGCCCGGAGACGCCGTCCTGCGTGAGGCGCAGGCCCAGGATCATGATCTCGGTTAATTCGTCGTCCGGGCCGATGATTTCGCTTTCGTCCCACGCGGCGGTCTCCGGGAACGGCAGCGGCCCCGCCTGGCCCTCGATCCGCGCGATGTAGGTCGCCGGGTGCAGCACGGTCGCGTAACGCCGCCCGGCGGCATATCCGTGCGCCCCGGCGCCCAGGCCGAGGTAGGGCAGGTCGCGCCAGTATTGCAGGTTGTGCGCGCACTCGAAGCCGGGCCGCGCCCAATTGCTGATCTCGTACTGCACGTAGCCCGCGCGCGCTAGCCGGTCCGACCCCCACTCGAACATTTCCGCCGCTAGGTCGGGGTCCGGCGCCTCGACCTGCCCGCGCTGGACCCACCGCTGCATCGGCGTGCCGTCCTCGATGCCGAGGCTGTACATCGACAGGTGTTCCGGTTCCAGCGCCAGCGCGGCGTCCAGGGTCGCCTGCCACATGGCGAGGCTCTGGCCGGGGTTGCCGTAGATCAGGTCCAGCGACACGTTGCCGAACCCCGCGCGGCGGGCCAGCGCCACCGTTTCGCGCACGTCGTCAACTGTGTGGCCGCGCGCGAACAGGGCCAGTTCGCTCGCGTGCGCCGACTGCATCCCGACGCTCAGGCGGTTCACCCCGGCGGCACGCAGCGCGCGCAGGGCGCCCAGCCCGACGGTGGCCGGGTTCGCCTCGACGGTGATCTCAGCGTCGGCAGCGAGGTCGAACGCCGCGCCACATGCGCGAATGACGTACTCGATCAGCGCCGGGGGCACGAGGCTGGGCGTGCCGCCGCCGAAGTAGATCGTGTGCGCGGGGCGGCGCTCGTCGCCCGCGGCCAGCCGTACCTCGCGTGCCAGCGCCCGCATGTACGGCTCGATCAGGCGATCCTGCCCGGTGTAGGTGTTGAACGCGCAGTAGGTGCAGCGCGTCTTGCAGAAGGGGATGTGCAGGTACAACGCCAGGCTGGGCGGTGCTCCATTTTTCGGAAATTCTTCAGTTATGGATGGTCCCGCATACGGCATCATTGTCGGCTGTCCCCGGCGCGGTGCGATTGCACTTCCCATAACGGCTCACTATAATAGCCGGAAATCTTCGTGCTGGCTGTATCAACAGTCTACGCTATTACCCGGCATAGTTCCAAACGCGGATAAGGGTCGCTGCATGGTCGACACGCAGAAGTTCGCCAAAAACCTGCCTGAGCAGCCGAGCGACGGCGTGCTCCAGCCCGGCGCGGTGCTGCAAGGGCGCTATCGCATCACGGGTGTGATCGGCGTGGGCGGCATGGGATCCGTGTATCAGGCGCGCGATCTGCGCTTCCCGAACGTGACGCGGCACGTGGCAGTCAAGGAGATGCTCAACCTGACGACTGACCAGAGCATGCGCGAGATGACGCTGCGCACGTTCGAGCGCGAATCGGATATGCTCGCCTCGCTTAGCCACCCGGCTGTGCCGGAGATCTACGATTACTTCTCCAGCAAAGACCGCGCCTATCTGGTCATGGAGTATATCAACGGGCGCGACCTTGAGGCCATCATCAACTCGATCCCGGATTTCGTGCCCGCCGACACCGTCCTCCAGTGGACCATTGAGTTGTGCGACGTGCTCGGCTACCTCCACCAGCACCAGCCTGAGCCGGTGATCTTCCGTGACGTGAAGCCCTCCAACATCATGATCGACCAGCATGGCCGCCTGCGCCTGGTGGACTTCGGCATCGCCAAGACGTTCCAGGTGGGCCAGAAGGGCACCATGATCGGCACGGAAGGGTACTGCGCGCCGGAGCAATACCGGGGCGAGGCCAGCCCGGCCAGCGACGTGTACGGCATCGCGGCGACGGTGCACCACATTCTGACGCGCCGCGACCCGCGCCTGGAGCCGCCGTTTTCGTTCGCCGAACGCCCGATCCGTGAGGTCAATCCGGCGGTGTCGCCTGAGTTTGACGCCGTGCTGATGAAGGCGCTGGCCTTTGACGTGAGCGAGCGGTACCCGAACGCCATGGTCATGAAGGAGGCGCTTGAGAAGCTGGTGAAGCCGCCGGTGATATCCGGCATGGGTGAGCGCCCGGTGCGTGTTCAGCCGGGCGAGGAAACCGGCTGGATGAAGGTGGGCAGCGACGACACGCGGGAGTTGTGGCGCTTCCGCTGCGAGGATGAAGTCCGGTCGTCGCCGCTGGTGCATCAGGGCGTGGTGTACGTCGGCGCATACGACAATAACCTGTATGCCATCAACCAGCATGACGGCTCCTTCCGGTGGAAGTACCCCGCTGAGGCCGGGATCTCGTCGTCCCCGACGATCGCAGCCGCCGAGAACCTGGTCCTGTTCGGCTCCCTCGATCACTTGCTGTACGCCGTCGATACGCGTGTGGGGCAGTTGGCATGGACCGTCGCGACGCAGGGGCCGGTCCAGTCGTCGCCGACGGTGGCGCACGGGCATGCGTTCTTCGGGAGCGACGACGGTGTGCTGTACGCGGTGCGGCTCGCAACGGGCCGCATCCAATGGCGCTGGACAGGGGGCGTGCCGATCCGTTCGCGGCCGCTGGTGACGGAGGATCTGATCGTCGTCGGGCTGCACTCCGGGGATGTGGTCGGCGTCGACCTCTCCGGCCAGATGGCATGGCGCTTCAAGGCCAAGCGCGCGGTCGTGTCGTCCCCGGCGGAGCACGATGGGGTTGTGTTCTTCGGCTCGCTGGACTGGCACGTGTACGCCCTTGACCTCATGCGCGGGTGGAAGGTGTGGACGTATCGCACCGGCAAGCCCGTCATCTCGTCGCCCGCCATTGGCGACGGCAAGCTGTTCATCGGCTCGGTGGATGGCAACCTGTACGCGCTTGACCTGGGCAGTGGCAAGGAGCGCTGGCACTTCCAAACGGAGGGACAGATCACGTCCACGCCCGCCTACGCGGAGGACGCTGTGTATTTCGGCGGCGTGGATGGCAAGGTTTACTGCGTGGACGCCAAGAATGGGCATCTGCGCTGGAGCTTCGAGACGAACGGCCCCGTTCCCTCATCCCCCGTCGTGCAGGACGGCGTCGTATATATCGGCTCAATGGATCATCATGTCTATGCACTCAAGGCGTAACGCGCCGGAGAACCTGCTATGAATCTCATCCGACGGCTGTTTGGCTTGTCGAATCATGCGCCCGACCAGCCCGCACGTGACGACGTGATCTCGATCACGAAGGAGGCCGACGAATCCGCCTTGCCGCCGGAGCCGGTCATCGAGAAGCCAGCGGCGGGCAGCAGCCCTGAGGAACCGGCCGTGACGCCGTCCGGCACCCTGCCAGCGCCGAACCTGGAGGATACATCCGATAACACACCGCTCGTGCTGGGCACGCGGCCGCTGCCGCCGCTTGAGCCGTTTGTGCCCAAGCCCGGCGAGCGCATCGAGTTCGGCCAGTTGAGCGACATCGGCATGGTACGCGGCAACAACCAGGATGCCGTGTTCAGCCTGGTGTCGGCGTCCTCCAGCAGCGACGACCTGCCGGAGTGTGCGCTGTTCATCGTGGCGGACGGCATGGGCGGGCATCACGATGGGGAAAAGGCGTCCGCGATGACGGTCCGCATGATCGCGCGGCACGTCATCCGGGAGATCTTTGTGCCGCTGCTCAGCGAGCAGATGGACGACCCGGACCGCCCCCCGATCGCGGAGATCCTGCGGGAGGCCGTGCAACAGGCGAACGAGGCGGTCGGCAAGAACATCCCGGAGGGCGGCACGACCGCAACCTCCGTCGTGATTCTGGACCAGTTGGCGTACATCACGCATGTCGGTGACAGCCGGGCCTACCTGATCACAGAGGAGGGCATCGAACAGATCACGCGCGATCACTCCCTGGTGCAGCGGTTGATCGAGCTGGACCAGCTCACCCCGGCGGAGGCGGCCGAGCATCCGCAGCGGAACGTGCTCTACCGCGCGATCGGGCAGAACGAAAACCTGGACGTTGACGCCATCACGCGGCGGCTGACCCCCGGCGCGCGCCTGCTGCTATGTACGGATGGCCTTTGGAACCTGGTTTCAGAAGACCTGATCCGCAGCGTCGTCGCGGAGGAAGACAACCCGCAGGAAGCCTGCCGCAAGCTCGTTCACCTTGCGAACGAGCGTGGCGGACCCGACAACATCACCGTACTCCTGATCAAGATCCCTGGCTAGCCACAATGCGGAAGGTCTGCTGCCGACATGGACGCGTCCCACAACTTATATGTTACGCTCGGAGTACCGCCGGAAGCCACCGCTGACGACATCCGTGACGCTTACCGGCTTGCAGCGCGGCGCTTTCACCCCGATGCAAACCGTAACGAGGGCGCGGAACACGCCTTTCGTGACATTACCACCGCGTACGAGGTGTTGTCGAACCCCGTGACACGCGCCGAATACGACGTGGCGCGGCACAAGTTCAAGGACGAGCCGGGATATTTCACGCTGCGCGTCACGCCGAGCAAGCGTGTGCTCGCCATGTTGGACGAGCCGCAGGTGCTCTACCTGCTGCTGGAGATCGTGCCGATGCGTCAGGCGGCGCAGGAGAAGCAGCAGGCCGCCCGGCTCAACCTGACCCTCGTCCTGGATCGCAGTACGTCCATGAAGGGCGCCCGATTGGAGCGCGTGAAGTACGCCGCGCAGCACATCATCGACCAGTTGACGCCGGAGGACGTGCTGTCGGTCGTCACGTTCAGCGACCGCGCCGACGTGCTGATCCCGGCCAGTATGGCGAGCGACAAGCGCGACCTGCGCGCGATGATTACGATGATCCAGGCGGACGGCGGGACGGAGATCTACCACGGCCTTGCCGCCGGGGTGGAGCAGTGCCGGCGCCACCTGGGGAGCCGCATGGTCAATCACGTGGTCCTGCTCACCGATGGCCGGACGTTCGGGGACGAGGAGCGCTGCCTGGAACTGGCCGATGAAGCCGCCAGCGAAGGCATCAGCATCAGCGCGATGGGGATCGGTGACGAGTGGAACGACGTGTTCCTGGACGAGCTGGCGGCCCGCACAGGTGGGGCAACTGCCTTCATCAACTCGCCATCGGCGGTGGGGAACTTCCTCAACGAGCGCGTGCGGACCTTAGGCTCGGCCTATGGCGAGCGCTTGCAGCTTGTCGTCGCCCCAGATGCGGATGTGAAGCTCGAATCGCTGTTCCGGATGCTGCCGGACCCGCACCCGCTTGACCTCACGCGCCAGCCGGTGCCCCTGGGCACGCTGGAGGCCAACCGTCCGGCCTCCGTGCTGATCCAGCTTCAGATGCCGCCCAGCCGGAAGACCGGTTTTCGGACCGTGGCCCGGCTCGATGTGACGGGGGATGTGCTGCCGTTCGGTCGCCTGGGGTATAAGGTGTTGAGCGACCTGTCGGTGGAGATCAGCGAGTCGCCGCCGGTCGAGGAGCCGCCGCTCGCGGTGCTTGACGCGCTCGGCAAGCTGACGCTGTACCGGATGCAGCAGAAAGCCGAGGCGTCGATCGCCAAGGGGAATATTGAGGAAGGCACGCGCCAGCTTGAGAACCTGGCGACACGGTTGTTGGCCTCCGGGCATGAGGAGTTGGCCCAGATGGCGATGGTCGAGGCGCGCCGTGTGAGCCACACGCAGGCGTTTTCCGAAGAGGGCCGCAAGTCATTGAAGTATGGGACGCGAATGCTACTTGCGCTGCCGGTTCCGAATGAGGGTGAGCGATGAAGACGTGCCCCTATTGTGCGCATGTGAACCGTGAGGGTGAGCTGTTTTGCGCGGAGTGCGGCCACCCGTTTACCGGCAAACAGGCGCGGAGCACCACGCAACTCGTTCAGACGGATGAGGAAGGGCTGCACGGCCGCGTAACCTGGGGGACAGCCCGCTTCGACCCGTCGGCTTCGCTGGTGGTGCACGTCCAGAACCATCTGGAGCCGCTGGTCTTGCTGCCTGCTCAAGAGATCCTGTTGGGGCGCTCGGAAGACGGCCAATCGCCCCTGGAAGGCGGCCTGGACCTCCACCCGTTCGGTGCCGCCGAATGCGGCGTGTCGCGGCGCCATGCCCTGATCCGGCGCGGGGAGGACACGCTCACCCTGCTCGACCTCGGCAGCACGAACGGTACGTACCTGAACGGCCAGCGCCTGATCCCGAATCAGCCCCGCGTCCTGCGTGATGGCGACGAGATCCGGCTCGGCAAGCTGGTGCTGCACGTGTTCTTCAAGTAAGTAACAGGCGTTTTGCGATAATCAGTTTTGCGATAATCAAAGGTAAGGGTCATGCGTACTGTGATCGTACACCTGGCTAACGAGGAGCCGTTCCTGGCGGAAGTCGAGGACCTGCCCGGCCCGACGGATACCATTATCTATTGCATCAACCCGCGTAAGCGAGATGGCAAGGATCTGCATTACGTGGCGCCAGATGTGACGACGATCGTGATCCCCTGGTGGCGCGTGAACTTCCTGGAGATCATGCCTTCCGGGGAGGAAGAAGAGATTATCGCCTTCTACCGTGACTAGCACACTCAAAGACTAGCGCACTGAGATAGGTGGGCAACCATGACCGCGAGCAAACCTCCACGCGCCATCCCACGGGACGCCAAGCGCATCCTGGTCGTAGATGACGAACCGCGCATGATCGGGTTCATCCGCATGAACCTGGAGTTGGAAGGCTATCAGGTGATCGAGGCGCACACCGGCCTTGAGGCGTTGGAGATGGTCCGCACCCAGTTGCCGGACCTGATCCTGCTCGACGTGATGATGCCCCAGCTTGATGGGTTCGAGACGCTGCGCATGTTGCGCGAGTTCTCAAGCATCCCCGTGATCATGCTGACGGCGAAGGGCGAGGAAGATGACAAGGTCTTCGGGCTGGAACTGGGCGCCGACGACTACGTGACCAAGCCCTTCGGCTCGCGCGAGTTGTCCAGCCGCGTGCGGGCGGTGCTGCGCCGGGCGGAGATGCCGAGCGCCTCGCCAGACCAGGCGATATTGAAGATCGATGACCGGCTGAGCGTGGACTTCAACCGGCGCGAGGCCATCGTCGAGGGCGAGCACATCAAGCTGAGGCCGACCGAATACCGGCTGCTATACCACCTGATCGAGAACGCGGGATGGACGGTGCCGCATGAGCAGCTTCTGGCGAAGGTGTGGGGCTACGAGTACCGCGACGAGACGCACTACGTCCGGCTCTACGTCAACTACCTGCGCGAGAAGATCGAGGAAGACCCGTCGAATCCGAAATACATCCTGACCGAGCGCGGTGTCGGCTATCGCTTCATGGACTTTAAGAAGGAACAGCAGCAGACGTAAGGGCCGTGCGCTGACCGCCGGGGAAATTACGAGCCAGGGGACACCCTGGCTCGTTTGTTGCTCAATCCTCGTCCGCGTCTGCGATGTCGCCCAGGACATCTAGCGCGGCCTGCGCGGACTGGCGCTGTGGCTCAGTCCAGCCCGGCTCGGACGCCATCCGCTTCAAGTGGGCGTACACGGCAAGCCGTTCTGTCCGGTCCAGGCTGGCCCACGCCGCGTGGATCTGCGCTGCGTCCCGGCCGAGGAGGGCGGCCCACAGCGCTTCGAGATCGTCATAGGCCATGCTTACGCCTCCGTCGCTTCCGTGGTGGGCTGGCCCGCGTCCTCCGGTGTGTGCGCCATTGCGGCACGCACGAAGGCCGTGAACAGCGGGTGCGGGCGGTTTGGCCGGCTCTGGAATTCCGGGTGGAACTGGCTGCCGACCATGAAGGGATGATCCTTGAGTTCCATGATCTCGACCAGGCGGGAGTCCGGACTCTGCCCGCTGAACCACGCCCCCGCCGCCTCGAAGTCGTGGCGGTAGCGGTTGTTGAACTCGAAGCGGTGGCGGTGCCGCTCGTTCACAACTTCCGCGTTGTAGGCGCGTGCCGCCTGGGAGCCGGGGGCTAACTGGCAGGGGTAAAGCCCCAGGCGCATCGTGCCACCCATCCCGGCGACGTCGTGCTGGTCGGGCATCAGGTCGATGACCGGGTGCGGTGTGGCGCTGTCGAACTCAGAGCTGTTGGCGTCTTCGAGGCCGAGCACGTTGCGTGCGAACTCGACCGACATGATCTGCATGCCGAGGCACAGCCCCAGGTACGGGACGCGGTGCTCGCGGGCGTAGCGGGCGGCCAGGACCTTCCCCTCGATGCCGCGATACCCGAACCCGCCCGGCACCACGATCCCGTGAACCGAGGCCAGGACGTCCCAACCCTTATCCTTTTCCAGGTCGCCCGAGTAAACCCACTGGATCTCAAGCTTGCGGTCTTCGGCTACGGCGGCGTGCAGCAGCGCCTCTTTGACGCTCATGTATGCGTCGCGCAGCTCGACGTACTTGCCGACGATCGCCACCCGCAGCGGCTCCCGGACCGTCGCCATGCGGTCCACCAGCGCGCGCCACTCGGCCAGATCGGGCGCGGCGGCGCTCAGGCCGAGGCGCTTCACGATGAAGTCGCCCAGACCGGCATCTTCCAGCACCAGCGGCACGTCGTAGATGTTCTGTGTCGTCTCCAGCGGGATGACCGCCTGCCGCTCGACGTCGCAGAACAGGGCGATCTTGCCGATGATGTCCGGGCTGACGGGGTGATCCGTGCGCGCGATGATCACCTGCGGCTGGATGCCTATGCTGCGCAGCTCGCGGACGCTGTGTTGCGTCGGCTTGGTCTTCAGTTCGCCCGTTGCGCCGATGTGGGGCAGGTAGGTGACGTGCACGTACAGCGCGTTGTCGCGCCCGACGTCGATCCGCATCTGCCGGATCGCCTCAAGGAACGGCTGGCCCTCGATGTCACCGACTGTGCCACCCACCTCCACGATCACCACGTCCGGGTCGTTCTTGCTGCCAACCAGCGCGATCCGCCGCTTGATTTCGTTCGTGATGTGCGGAATGACCTGGATCGTGCCGCCCAGGTAGTCGCCGCGCCGCTCCTTGCTGATCACCTCGGCGTAGATCTGGCCGGTCGTGACGTTACAGGCGCGGTCGAGGTTCTCGTCGATGAAGCGCTCGTAGTGACCCAGGTCCAGGTCCGTTTCGGCCCCGTCCACCGTGACGAACACCTCGCCGTGCTGGTACGGACTCATCGTGCCGGGGTCCACGTTGAGGTAGGGATCCAGCTTCTGGATCGTAACCTTCAGGCCGCGCGCCTTCAGGATACGGCCGATAGCGGCGGCTGTGACGCCCTTGCCGACCGAACTCACCACGCCGCCTGTGCAGAAGATGTACTTTGGCATCATGCTCGTCCCGCTCGTCTCCACCATGTCATGTTGTAGATCGTACAAAAAAAGCGACGGGGAGGTTAAGGCTTCACCCGCCCTGCTCCCCGTCGGTATGCGTCGCGTCTGCCTGCGCGCCGGGCTGCCCCGCCACGCAGCGGCTAGACCAACTTCTCAAGGTCATCGGCTGCCCGTTTCATGTCCAGGAACACGAGGCCCAGCTTGGCGCTGCTGCGGACCAGTGCCGTGAGCACGGCTTCTTCCCCCACCGACACCAGGATCACGAAGCCTTGTGAACCGCGAATGAACACCTGGTCCAGCGTACCCCGGCTCAACTCCCCGGCAATACGCTCGCCCAACGACAGCATTGCCGCCGACATGGCCGAGACGCGGTCTTCCTCGGTGTTGGCGGGCAATGCCGAGGCGATGATCAGCCCATCGACGCTGACGACCGCCGACGCGTCGATGTCCGGCGCCCCGGCCTGTAGCTCGCGCAAACGGTCAACCATCAACTCGGTTCGTGACTTCGCCATGTGACAGGCGCCTTTCCACGCGGGGACGGCGGCCCAAAACCACCCGGCGGGCGCCTACGCGACTGACCCGCCCATTAGCCGCTGGCTAACCGCCGCTGAACAAACGTCAGCATGATAGCATAAGCCCCAGGCGTCGTCAACCGGGGCCTGCGGTGCGGCGAACGTGACCTTAGTGTGATAGTATTTTTGGCACACCGTTCGTACAATCAATTTATCCTTAACACAATTGTGTCACGTCCTGACAAGCGGGTACGATCCATGTCCTCTGTTCCACGAATCGTTATTCTAGACCCTGCACGCGAACTCGCGCCGGTCGTGCGGGGGGCGCTGGCGCTGTTGAACCGCCAGCACATCCTGGTCGAGGTGCCTACCGCCGACGATGTGCTGGACGAGGTGCAGCATCGCTCGATCAACCTGATCGTGACGGCGTACCGCATCCCCGGCGCTGCGGACGGTATCGCGCTGGCTCGCGCCGTTGGGGAGACCGCGCCGGACGTGCCGGTGATCGTCCTGGCCGACCAGTCCGACCGCCCGCTTGACCCGTCTGCGCTGGCGGGCGAGCCGTTCCAGTATTACTGCCGCCCCGATGCTGAAGCGTTCGTGCGGGGCGTGCGCGCCGCCCTGGATGGCGAGCCGGTCGAGCCGGAGCCTGCGTTCGTGCCTGTGCCGGACGAGGCGCGCGGCCCGGTCCCACCGGTGGACGCCCGCGCCCTGCGTGGCGTCGTGGCGGGTGTGATGCGGGACGTTGGGGCGGTGGGGGCGCTGCTGGCCGACCGGAATGGCCGCGTGCTGATCGACGAGGGCGCGACGCGCTACATCAACCCGCGTGCGCTGGCCGGGCTGCTGGCCCCGTCGTTCGCGCGCCTCAGCGACCTGAGCGGGCTGGTCGGGGCGCGGCCATGGGCGCTGCACTATTATGATGGCACACGCGTGGACGTCTTCGCGCTGGCGCTGGGGCTGCACCACTTTATGTGCCTGATCGTGGATGGCGGAAACCGCAGCGCGATGGGCGCCGTGACGATCTATGGGCGCCGCGCCGCCGACCAGATCATCGAGCTGATCGGGGAGGCGGCGTACAGCGTGACGGGCGAGGAGGCGCTGCCACCCGCCGATGTGTACGAGCCGGGGGCCGAAAGCAGTGACGGCGAGCCGGAAAGGCACGCGTCGGCCCCATCCGGTGACGGCACAGAGGCGGATGCCCTGCTGACAGACCAGGCAGCCCTGGCGGACTTCGACCCCGACGCGCTGTTTGGGCAGCCGGTGGACGAGAACCTGGCGGACAGCCTGTTCTCACTCGAGCGGCTGGCCGACATCGTCGCCACGCTGGAGCCGGACGACGACGAGCATGTGGACTACCGGCAAGCGCGCGACCTGGGCCTGCTGGACGAATGACGGCGCCTCGCCCCTGGCTGATGAACCCGTGCCCGCCTTTCCACCCCTGGAACGGCGGGCGTGATTTTTTGCGCGGCGAAAAGGTGTGAACCGTACTTGCGATGATGGGGCGTGGCATCTACATTAGAGGGGGCTGGCGGCAATCTGCCAGCGTGCTCGAACAACTAGACCTTGATTTCAGCCTTTAACGGAGATAATCGAATGACCGTACCCAGTGACCTGGCCATCGCTCAAGCGGCAACCGTCCGCCCTATTTTGGAGATCGCGGAGAAACTCGGCCTCAGTGAGGACGATCTGGACCTGTACGGCAAGTACAAGGCGAAGGTCCACCTCGACGTATTGGAGAAGTACCGGGATCGCCCCCTCGGTAAGTATGTGGACGTCACGGCCATCACGCCCACGCCGCTCGGTGAGGGCAAGACGACGACCACCGTCGGGCTGACCCAGGCACTCGGCTGCCTCGGCAAGAACGCGGTGACGTGCATCCGCCAGCCGAGCCAGGGTCCCACCTTTGGCATCAAGGGCGGGGCAGCCGGGGGCGGTTACAGCCAGGTGATCCCGATGGAGGACTTCAACCTGCACCTGACCGGCGATATCCACGCCATCACGGCGGCGCACAACCTCGTCGCGGCGGCTATCGACGCGCGGTGGTTCCACGAGTACCGCATGAGCGACGAGGATCTGGCCGCGGTCGGGCTGAAGCGTCTCGACATCGACCCCTACGGCCTGACGTGGAACCGTGTGGTGGACGTCAACGACCGTGCGCTGCGGCACATCGTCATCGGCCTCGGCGACAAATGGGACGGCCTGGAGCGCCAGACGGGCTACGACATCAGCGTGGCGAGCGAGCTGATGGCGATCCTCGCGCTGACGACCGGCCTGCAAGACCTACGCGAGCGGGTGGGCCGCGTCGGGGTCGGCACGAACCAGCACGGCATGCCGATCAGCCTGGAGGACCTGGGCGTGGCCGGGGCGGTCACCGTCCTGCTCAAGGACGCCATCATGCCCAACCTGATGCAGACGCTCGAGGGGCAGCCCGCGTTCGTCCATGCCGGGCCGTTCGCCAATATCGCGCACGGCAACAGCAGCGTTCTGGCGGACCAGATCGCGCTGCGTCTGGGCGAGTACGTCATCACGGAGAGCGGCTTCGGCGCCGACATCGGCATGGAGAAGTTTTTCAACATCAAGTGCCGCACGTCCGGCCTCGTTCCGAACGCGGTGGTGCTGGTCGCCACCATCCGCGCACTCAAGATGCACGGCGGCGGGCCGCGCGTGGTGCCCGGTCGTCCGCTCGATCCGGCCTACACCACCGAGAACCTGGAACTGCTGGAGAAGGGTGGCGCCAACCTCGCCAAGCACATCGAGATCGCGCGCAAATTCGGCGTGCCGGTCGTCGTGGCGATCAACCGCTTCACAGGCGACACTGAGGCCGAGGTCAAGCTGGTGCAGCGCATCGCGGACGAAGCGGGGGCGTATGCGGCGGTGATGTCCGACCACTGGACGCACGGTGGCCGGGGCGCGATAGAGCTGGCCGAGGCGGTGGTCGGCGCGTGCGACCAGCCATCCGACTTCCGGTTCCTGTACCCGCTGGAGCTGCCGCTCAAGGACAAGATCGAGATCATCGCGCGTGAGATCTATGGGGCGGACGGCGTGGAGTACGAGCCGCTGGCCGACCGGCAGATCAAGCAGTACGAGCAAAACGGTTTCGGCAACCTCCCGATCTGCATGGCGAAGACGCACCTCAGCCTGAGCCATGATCCCAGCCTGAAGGGCGTCCCGACCGGCTTCACGATCCCGGTGCGCGAGGTGCGCGCCAGCGTCGGTGCCGGGTTCGTCTACCCGCTGCTCGGCAAGATGAGCACCATGCCGGGCCTGCCCTCGCGCCCCGCCTTCATGGAAGTGGACATCGACGAGAACGGCCGGGTCAAGGGCCTGTTCTAGCGGGACATGCGGGCTATCGTGCGCTAAACGGGCGATATGCTAAGATACGTACACCGGGATCATCCCGGTGTACGTATTTTGGGGGTAAAGGGGTTGGGGTATGTCGGCGGTTGACACACTGTTGGACCAGGCGATCACCGCTTACCAGGCCGGTGACGTCGAAACGGCACGCAGCCTGCTCCTGCGGGCCGTGGAGCAGGACGAGCGGAACGTACAGGTGTGGTGGTGGCTCAGCGCCACTGTGGAGACGCTCGAGGAGCAGCAGATCTGCCTCGAGAACGTGTTGGCGCTGGACCCGAACCACAGTCGTGCGCGTCACGGGCTGGACGCCTTGAGCCGCCAGATCGCGGCACAGGGCGGCGCGGCGTCCCCGTCGAAGGGGCTGCCGCCCTGGTTTCAGGACGGCGGTTCGACGGCCCCGATCGGCGCCGAGTTCGATATGCTCTCCGGCGACAGCTTGATCGACAGCCTGCGGGACGTGCAGGTGAAGCCGGGCGTTCGCTCGCCTGGAAGCCAGGGTGTAGGGGACGACTTGTTCTCGGATTGGCTGGCGGAGGCCGCCGCGCAGGAGCCACAGGCGCCGCCTGCCCGCAAGGTCGATCCGTTCGCCCCGGCGACCAGTGTGGACTGGGGGCGCGACGATGCGCCCGCCGCGTACGGCAGCGGTAGGCACGTGGACCTGCCCTCGGACGAGGAATACGATCGCTGGGTGCAGGGTTTGAACCTGGGCGACGGCCCGAGCACCGCGTCGGGCGAGCGCGGGACTGCGCTGTCACCGTCCCCGTTCTCGACGGGCGGGCCGCCCCCGTTTGCCGCCTTCGACGGGGACGATGGCAGCCGGCTTCCCCCAATGGACGCTGCCCCTACGCCTGAGAGTGACCCCTTCGCCGATTACGTGGAGCTGGAAGCGCCCCCGCCGCAGCCCGAACCCGCAGCCCGGCCCGTCACGCCGCCGCCGTTCGCTGCGGCCACGCTGTCCGAGGACGATCCCTTCTGGGACATGGGGAAGGCTGCCTTCCGCGCGTCGGCTGACGATGCTCCGGCGGCGCCTGCTGCCCATATGCCAGCCGCCCCCGCCACCCCCTCGGACGCGCCCGCGCCGAAGGCGGAGGGACCCATTGGCCGGGGTAGCAAGCCGACCCTTGATCCAGGCGACTATTACCGCTACATTCCGAAGGACATCGAGGCTCCACCGGGCGCGTCTGTCACGCGACTGGTCGGCGTGGCGCTGCTGCTGGTCCTCAACCTGTTATCGCTGGGGTACCTGGTCCTCTCGCTTGCGCGCTGACGCAGCCCGGTGCCTGCCGTGCTCGCGGAGGACGACGATCCGTTATGAGTGAGTTCTTCAACGTGCTGCCCCCCGACGAGGCGCGCGCCTTGTGGCTGTCGCATGTGCGCCACCGGTCGGACGAGGCGAGTGTGGACGCCCACAGCGCCCTGGGGCGCGTGATCGCGCGGACGATCACCAGCCCGGAGGCGCTGCCCGCGTTCCGCCGCTCGACGGTGGACGGGTACGCCGTGCGCGCCGCCGACACCTTCGGCGCGTCGGACGCGCTGCCCGCCTACCTGCGCGTAACGGGCGAGGTCCTGATGGGGCAGCGTCCCACGATCCCGGTGGGCAGTGCCGAGGCGGTGCTGATCCACACCGGCGGCATGCTCCCGGACGGCGCGGACGCGGTGGTGATGGTCGAGCACACACAGCGTTTCGGGGCCGACGAGATCGAGGTGCTGCGCCCGGTTGCGCCCGGCGAGAACGTGCTGGAGGTGGGCGAGGATGTCTCCGCTGGCGAGGTGATCCTGCCCGCCGGGCATCGCGTCCAGCCGCAGGACGTCGGTGCGCTACTCGCGTTGGGGCTGGCCGAAGGCATCCCGGTGATGCGCCGCCCGCGCGTGGTGCTGTTTTCCACCGGCGACGAGCTGGTGCCGCCCGGCACGCAGGACCTGGCGCCCGGCCAGATCCGCGACATCAACAGCGGCACGATCGGCGCGCTGACGGGGCAGGCGGGCGGCGACGCGGTGATCGCGGGCATCATCCCCGACCGGCCGGACGCGCTCTATGAAGCCCTGGCCGCGGCCCTGCCCGACGCCGATATGCTGGTCGTCACGGCGGGCAGCAGCGTCAGCACGCGCGAC
>CAZGLU010000009.1:0-17598 GCA_964526095.1 uncultured Anaerolineaceae bacterium
AGCGGGACGCTGAGCCGCTCAAGCTGGCTGTTGATGACCGCCGCCTCCAACTGCAAGCCGTTCAGGTAGCCGCCCCGGCTGTCGCGTGCGTCCACGATCACGACCGCGTCCTCGCCGCGCTGCACGACCCGCGTCTCAAGGTTGCTCGTCGCGCCCTCGACGATCGTCCAGCGCACCGCCTGGCTCCAGAAGTCCGCGTACCCGGCCCAGGTCACCCACTCCGCCGCCCAGCGCGACGTCGCGTCCGACGTGAACGCGACCGACCGGCCCAGGCCGTACTGCCACGCGGCGAGCAGCGGGTCATCTTCCGGCCCGGTCAGGATCACGGTCGCCGTCTCCTTGGGCGTGGAGGCAACGTACCCATGCAGCAGGGGCAGGCTGTCGATCCCGCGCAGGATGGGATGGTTGGCGGCCAGCGCCGGGCGGAAGTCCTCCTCGAAGATGTAGGAGCGCGTGGCGAGCAGCGTCTCTGCCGTGAAGATCGCCGGGATGGTCGAGACGTCGTACGCCAGGTGGAACTTGCCCTGCCCGGCGGCGGCGACCTCCTGCAACCACTCGGCGTAGTCGCGCCCGACGGCCACGACCGAGGTCGTGATCCCGTAGTTCTCGTTCATGCGCTCCACGGCTGGCACGATGCCGGTAGGATCAGATCCGCCGTCAGTCAGCAGGATGATGTGCTTCAGATCAGACGGATCGCCCTGCAACACCTGGTCGGCGGAGAGGATCCCCTGGCGGATGTTGGTCCCGCCGCCGGGGCGCAGCTTGCCGACCTCGGCGCGCATCTGCGCGCGGTTGTCCGCGTTCCCGACCGTTTGCAGGTGCAGCACCCAGTACGCGCTGATGTCGAACGACAGCACCCCGGTACGGTCGTTGTCGTTCAGCAGGTCGAACGAGCGCACGACGGCCTCTTTCGCCAGCTCCAGGTTGGAAACGCCGCTCGCGTTCGACACTTCCATGCTGCCCGAACGGTCGATGACGAACAGCATCGTAAGCTGCGGGATGCGCTCCTGGTCACGCAGGCGCATCTCGACGGGCAGCGCTTCCTCCAACGGCGTCTCGAAGTAGCCGCCCACACCGTAGCTGTTCGGCCCGCCGATCACGACCAGCCCGCCGCCCAGGTCGCGCACGTATGCCTGCAAGTAGTCCATGCGGTCGCCGGTCAGGTCGATAGCGGACACGTTCGCCAGCACGATGCTGTCATACGCGCTCAGCGGCGCAAGGCCGATCGGCAGGTCGTCCGGGGCGCGGACCTCGACCTCCAGCCCCGTCTCGGCCAGCGCGGTCTGCAACGCCTCGATCTCTCGCGGGTCGCTCGCCACGATCAGGACGCGCGGCGGTCCGGTCACCTCGGTGAACGCCGACAACTGGTTGTTCTGGTAGAAGTTGTCTGCGCCGCGCGGCTCCACCACCACGCGAAAATCCACGAAGCCCGGCGTTGGCACGCTGACGTCCGAGAAGACGTAGGTGTTCGCGCCCACCTGAAGCTCGACGTCCTGGCGGTAGATCACCTCGCCGGACGACAGCACGCGCACCTCCGCCGGGGCGTCCCGCCGGTTGCTGTAGATCGTCACGGTCAGGTCGAACCGCTCGCCTTCGGCCACCGTCGCCGGGGCCTCAACCGCCTGCACCAGGATCTCCGGACCCGTGACGGCCTCCGCCTGCTGCCCCCCCTCCCCGGCGGACAGCGCCACGTAATCGACCTGCACGTTGGTCGCCGCCGCCAGCCGGGCTACCTCCTCCGCGTCGCCCACCGTCTGCCGCCCGTCGCTCAGGATCACCATGCGCTTGGCGGCGTCCGCCGGGAACAGCGCCAGCCCCAGCCGCATCGCTTCGGCCAGATCCGTGTTCAGCCGCACCGGGTCCGCGCCCAGTTGGACGAGGTCCACACGATCCGTCATGGGAACCTCGACCAGCGCATCCCCGCCAAAGACGACCACCGCCGCCTGATCGCGCTCGCCCATCTCCGCCGTCGCCGCGCGCACGTAGTCCAGGGCGGCGGCCTGCGCGGCGGGCGAGACGCTGTCCGACACGTCCACCAGGAACACGACCGCCAGGTTATCGGCGCTGCGCTGCACCTGGATCCCGGCCAGCCCCAGGATCAACAGCGTCACAAGCAGCAGGCGCACGAGCAGGCTGGCCGTGTCGCGCCGTCGCCGGTAGGCGATGTTCGGCCAGCCGATCACCGCCAGGACGGGGAGCAGCAGCAGGAGCCACAGGGCGCCGGGGTTCGTGAAGCTCATCGGTGTGCGGACCTCATACGCGGCACCTCAGCGAGTCCGGGGGGACGCGAGGCCCCGGCGGCGTGCGAGCGGAGCGCGCAGCCGCTCGCGCAGGGAGGGCGGGCGGCGGTCACCGCGCGGGATCGTCCAGGCGGCGCGCGGGACGCGGCGGCGGTTGCGGTGGTACAGCCACCACTCCACGGCCAGGATCAGCAGCGCCAGCGCCGCCAGCCACGGCCACCCCTCGCGGCGCCCCGTCTCCTCGCGCGTGTCCTGCGCGATCGTGGTTGTGCCGAGCGTGACGCTTGTCGTCGGCGCGATGCGGCTCTCCGCCTCGTCAAACAGGTTCACCGCGAAGGCGTCCGACCGCAGCAGCGCGTCCCCGGCGTACAGCGCCACTTCATAGACCCCCGGCTCGAACGTGTCCGCGTACAACGTCGAGCTGGCCGACGCCTCCAGCCGGGCGCGCGACCCGTCTGGCCGCGTGACAACCGCCCGGTCCGCGTCCTCGACGAAGCGCACGCGCACCGGCGTGCCGGGCGCCACCCCCTCCACGGCCTCGATCGCGCGAGGGGGCGCGAACCAGTTCACCAGCTCGGCCATCAAGATCGGCCACGCGGGCTGAAGCACGAAATCGGTGTTCGGGTAGCGGCTGTCGAAGGCCAGGATCGCCACCTGCCGGTCGTCGTTCTCCCCGGCCACGATCACCGGCTCGTTACCCACGCGGGCCAGCGTCGTCGCCCAATCGATCCCGCCCAGGGGCCGGATCTCCCGAATCGTGATCGCGCTGGCGTAGGGGCGGAGGTTGCGCACGCGCGTATCATCCCCGTTCACGACGAGCGACCCGCTGCCGGGGCGCGCCGCCTCGACGTCGAACAGCGCCGTGCCCTCCGGCGGGTTGACGAACAGCACATCACCCGCCGGGAGCGTGTCCGGCAGCCAGCCATCGAACACGTACAGGTCGAACGGCTGGTCCGGCAGTCCGGCGTCCGGCCCGGCCTCGAACACGTCCACCGCGGGCAGGCTGCGGAAGATCTGGCGCAGGAAGATGTTCTCCTCCGCCATCACGAGCAGCACGCGCTCCGCCCCGGCTCGGTTCCGCACCGCGTAGGCCACGTTATCGACCGCGAGATGGTCCGCGCCGCCGCTTCCAGCCGGGAGCGTCAGGGACGCACGGACCGTGTCGAAGTCCTCCGGCAGCTCGATCTCGGTGATGTCCACGTAGCCATGCGCCGGGACGGTGTAGCGGTAGGCCCAATAGATCGCGTCCTCGCCGTCAAGCCGGAGGTCGGCCACGGCGTCCATCGGCTCGTCGCCGTAGTTCGTCAGACGCATGAACAACTGCGGCGGCTGTCCCGGCAGGTCCCCTACCGCCAGCGCCGAGATCGCGAGGTTGCTGGCCGACTCGCCCACCGGGACGTAACGCACGTTGCCGGGGATCGGCGGCAGGTCGGGCGGCAGCCCGCCATCGCTGATCAGCACAACGTTCAGCGCGTCCACGCCGACCGCCCCCGCCGCCGCGAGGGTCATCGCTGCCTGCCAGTCCGCGCTGACCTCGCCCGCCTCGGCGGATTCGATCGCCTCGCGCAGCACGAGCCGGTCCCGCGAGGCCGCCGCCAGCACCTCCGGCACGGCCCCCACGCGGATGACGGTCATCGTGTCATCCGGGCCGAGCGTATCCACCATGTCCAGCCCGATCGACCGGGCGACGGCGAAGCGGCTCGGCTCGACGTCAGTCGCGGTCATGCTGGCCGACGCGTCGAGCAGCAGCACGATGCGCCCGGTGGTGATCGTCTTGACCTCCACGAACGGCCGCGCCAGGGCCAGCACGAGCGCCGCCAGGATCAGCAGTTGTAGCAGCAGCAGCCAGTTCCAACGCAGGCGCTGCCAGGGCGCGTTCGCCTCCCGGTCCCGCACCAACTGCTGCCATAGGAACGTGCTGGACACCGGCATCTCGGTCCGCCGCAGGCGCAGCATGTAGAGCAGGATGATCGGGATCGCCAGCACGGCCAGTGCCAGGGCCGCAGGGACGAGGAAGGACAGGGTCGATAATGCCGCCATGCGCTATTCAACCGTGATCGCTATGGGCAGGATGACGTGATCCGCCCCGTCCGAAAGGCGCACCCGCTCGCCGCTCTCCGGGTCGTACAGCCCGACCTCCAACCGCGCCGGGCCACGGTAATCGCGGCGCTCAAACTGGAGCGCGTGCGCGTCAATCAGATACTCGCCGGGCAGCCAGCCCGTCGCCAACCGCTCGCCAGCAACGGGGTATCCGTCGTGCTGGGCGATGACCTGCCCGCCGTCGTCCAGGAGGTGCGTGAACACCTTGTACGACGTGCCCGCCGTGCGCTCGGCCTGCCACACCAGCGTGAGGTCAAGCGCCCCGTCCGGCGACACGGTCGCGTCCGCCACGCTGAAGCCGACCAGCCGCGCCACGTCGCCGAACGCCGCATCCACCGCGACGTCGAACGGCGGCGGCGCGAACAGGTGCTCGCCCGCCTCGACGTCATACGCCGCCAGCTCGATCTCGTCACCGCCTTCAACCGCCAGCGCCAGCCGCGCGGGGCCGCTGGCCTCCGCCGGGATGGTGAACGCGTGCCAGCCCAGATGATACGGGCCACGCACCGTCACCGGCTGCTCCAGCGCCCAGCCCTCGCCGGACAGCCGCAGCGTCCCGCCATCCCACGCGTCCTCTGCTGCCCAGTATAACGTTATACGCAGCTCCTGACCCGGATTGAGCGTGCCGCCCGCCGGTCCGTAGCCGCGCAACTCGACCCCCTCCGCGACACGCGCCCCCACCGGCACCGGCACGTCCGTGAAAGGCCGCCCCGCCGCGCCCGCCAGCGTCACCGTGCCGAGCGAGGCCACGCGCCCGGCCGGGACGCCCGCCTCGAGCCGGTCCAGGCCATCCGGCTCTCCGGCGCTGTAGACGGTCAGGTGCAGCGTGTAATCCCCCGGCGGCGTCCCCGGCGGCAGACGTAGCAGGCTGTAGCCCTCGCCCGCGTCGCCCGGCTCCCAATCCGGGGTGGCGGCCTGATCGTCGCGGCGGATGTCGCGGTCGTCCCGCGCGATCACCCAGCCGCCCGGCTCGGTCGTCAGCACGCGCGCCGCCACGCGGTACGCCTCGCCGGCGGGCTGTTGCAGCGTCCAGCGCGTGCGCAGGCAGACGGACGCCTCGCCCGCCAGCGCCGCCCCGTCCAGCCGCAGGCGCCCGTAATCCACCGGCTCCGGCATGACGTCCGCGAACGTCACCGGACGCGCGACCTCATACCCGACCGTCGTCAGGCCCTGCACCGTGAACGCATCCCCGGTTCGCTCGCCCGCCGCCTCCAGCAAACACGACAGCATGCCGCGCTCGTCGGCGGGGAGTTGGTACCACGTCAGGAGTTCGATGCGGACGGGGCCGGCGCGCGCCGCCAGCGCCTCGTTGATGGCCGCGGCCGCCTCCTCGAACGGGCTGTGCAGTGGCAGGCCGAGCACCGCCGCGCGCACGTCGAACCGGTCCAGGTAGTATTCCTCCAGCGCCGGTTCCCAGCCATACGGCACGAGGATGATCGCGTCGGGCGGCAGTTCGGCGTAGTACGCCGCCAGCGCCCGGAAGTCGTCGTGCTGGTAGCGCGGCGTATCGAACAGTGGGATCAGGCTCGCCGCCCCTACCCCCGCCGCCAGCGCGACCGTCGCAGCCCCGGCCAGGCGGCGCAGGTCCAGATTCGGGATGCTCTGCGCTCCCAGCGCCACGACGAGCAGTGTTGCCGGAACCCCGGCGATGAAGTAGCGCGGGTGGAAGTCGATGTGCGCCACCAGTAACTCGACGGTGGCGAGGGCGGGCAACAGCGCCGCCTGGGAGAGCGTCAGCCAGGCGAAGCGCCGCCGGTTCCACGCCAGCAGCGCCCCGGCGGCCAGGATCGCCGCCGCCGCAAACACCGCGCTTCCGATGGTCAGCGCGTTCTCCGCCCCGATCTGGACCGGGACCGGCGCGAAATACGCCTGCCAGATGTCCCACGCCAGCCCCAGGCGGACCCGTGGTGGCGTATTAAGCGGCGTGCCGCTGGGCGACTGGCCGAGCAACCACGGCAGGTAGAGCAGCAGCAGCGCGCCCTGCCCCGCCAGCCAGATCCCCAGCCAGCGCCACGCCCGCCGCCCGATCCACGCCGCGACCACCGCGAAGTTCAGCCACGCCACGACCGGCACGCTCAGGTTGTGCGTGTAGAGCAGGATCAGCTCCGGGACGAGCACGGCCAGCCAGTTCCGCGCACGCAGCGCCCCGCCCGGCGCGAGCAAAACGTCCGCCTGCCGCAGCAGGATCAGCGCCAGCAGCGGCACGGCCACGTAGGCGCGGATCTCACGCGCGTAGGCCCACAGCAGCGGCGAGGCCCCGAACAGCACGACCGCCAGCACCGCCGCGTCCCGCCCCAGCCAGCGCCGCGCGAGGTGCCCCGCCAGCGCCACGGTGAGCAGGTCCAGCAGCGCCGACCCGGCACGCAGTGCCACGGCGCTGTCGCCCGCACCGCGCCACAGCAGGTGCATCAGCATGTAGTACGCCGGAGGGGTGTTATCGTCGGGCGTCCCGATCGGGTCGCGGATGGCACGGATCGACCACGCCTCGTCGTGCCACACGCTGGGGCCGCCCAGGTCCCACACGCGCAGCGCGAACGCCGCCAGCAGCAGCACTACCAGGATCGCCAGCCGCCTCACCGCGCGGCGGGCCGGTACACGCGCACGCATCAGTGAACCACGCTCAGCCGCCGCAACTCGGAGAGGATCAACTGCTCCCATGGGGTATCGGTCTGTGCCACTGCGTAATGGATCCCGCGCCGCGTGCAATAGGCCCCGATCTCCATCTGCCATGCCTGGAAACGTTGCAGGTACAGGGCGCGCATGTCGGCATCGATGCTGACCTCCTGCGGGACCCCCGTCTCGACGTCGATCAGCTTGAGGTCGCCCATCACCTGCGGATCGACCTCGTCGGCGGACAGCACCTGGATCAGCGCGACCTCGTGCCCGCGCCCCTGCAACGCCCGCAGCCCGTCCTCATACCCTTCCGGGGCCAGCAGGTCGGACAACACGATCATCAGCCCGGCCCGCCTGGATTGCAGCGCGACCTGCCGCAGCGCCTCGTTGATCTCAACCCGGCCGCGCGTGTGCTGCCGTTCGAGCCAGCCGAGCAGCTTGAGGAGCTGTCCCCGGCCCCGGAACGGCCCCCACCGCCCCACGCCGTCCTGGCGCAGCACGCTGACCGTCACCTGATCGCCGCTGCCCAGCCCGATGTAGGTCAGCCCTGCCGCCACCCGGCACGCATAGAGGAACTTGTGCGCGTCGCGGTCCCCTTCGCGCGGCCAGTCCATGCTGGCCGAGCCGTCGATAACGACGTGCAGCGCGAGGTCTTCCTCGTCCTCCAGCAGCTTGATGAAGGGGCGCTCCAGGCGCGCGTAGATGTTCCAGTCCACACGCCGCAGGTCGTCGCCGCGCACGTAGTTGCGATAGTCCGCGAACTCGATGCTGGTCCCGCGCCGCGTCGAACGGCGCTCGCCCTTCATCGCCCCGGCGCGGATCTGGTTCGCGACCAGCGTCAGGCGGTCCAGCTTGCGCAGCGTCTTTTCGTCGAAGATGCGTTCGGCCATCGGATCGCGCTTACTCTAATAATTACCCTAGGAGGTGATGTCCTGGCGCTGGAACCAGATCGCCGTCGCCGCAATGAGGCCGACCACCCACACCGCCAGGACCAGCACGGAGAACTCCAGGCTGTCGGACAGCACGACGCGTGTGGACGGGCCGAGGTCCATCCGGATCCCCAGCGACTTGTCGTTGACGATCCACTCGTTGACGTTGAGCAGGTTGTAGGTGGGCGTGAAACGGTACAGCTCCAGGACCCCGGGCATATCCAGGAAGAACGCGATCAGGGACAGCGCCGCCGCCGACAGCCCTTCGACCAGCGTCGCGCCGAACCCGACCAGCACGCCGCCCAGGATCGAGCGTGTCAGCATCGCGGCCAGCGCCGCGTACCCGGCGGCGATCAGCGTGGACACGAACGCCAGCCCTGCCGAGCGCGTGTAATCCCCTGCCACGTCGCGCACGACCTCAGCCGTGACGGGCGGCCCGTACGTGCCCCCGGAAATGAGCACCAGGGCCCACGTCCCCAGCGCCATGACGATCGACATCGTGACGAAGGCGAACACGACGAACACACCGAGCGTGATGAACTTGGTCAACAGGAGCGCCAGCCGCCGGTTGCGCGGCACCACGTTCTTCCACGTGTTCCACTGGTATTCGCCCGCGAAGATCACCGCCGCAAACCCGATCAGCAGCAGCCGCCCCAACGGGTTGTTCGGCACGCCCCACACGCCCACCAACTGCGACGTCCACTGCTCGTCGCCCGCCGCATACGACGCCCGCACCGTTTCGGAGAACGCCATGATCACGCCGATGATCACCACCAGGGCCAGCGCACCGATCGGGAAGATCCAGATCATGCAGCCCGATACCCAGCGGTTGCCGTTGATCTTGGCCCACTCGGCCCGGAACAGGTCAAGCATGTTCCGCCTCCCCCTCGACCACCGCCAGGAAATACGCCTCGAGGCTCTGGCGCTGGCTGCTCACCTGGAACACGTCTACCCCGCCCTCGACCATGCGGCGGATCACGTGCGGCGTGTCCTCGCGGGAGGCCGTCACCTCCAGCCAGCCGTTGTTCAACGTGACGGGCCAGCGCTCGCGCAGCAGCGTCGCGGCCCGGTCCAGGGGCGCCGCCTCGACGCGCAGCAGCATCTCCCCGGCCAGCAGGTCGCGCACCGCACCCTCGCGCACGATCTCACCCCGGTGGATGATCGCCACGCGGTCGCAGATCTGCTCGACCTCGCTCAGCAGGTGGCTGGAGAGGAACACCGTCTTGCCGTGCCGGTCGGCCAGCTCGCGGATGAAGGAGCGGACCTCGTGCATACCGCCGGGATCAAGGCCGTTCGTCGGCTCGTCCAGGATCAGCAGATCGGGGTCGCCCAACAGCGCGGCAGCCAATCCGAGACGCTGCTTCATGCCCGTCGAGTACCCCTTAACGCGCTGCCCCGCACGCTCGGCCAGCCCGACCTGCGCCAGCAGCCGGTCGATGCGCGCCGGGTCGTAATCGTTGGCGGTGCGGGCGAGCACTTCCAGGTTGCGCCGGGCGCTCAGGAAGCCGTAGAAGCTCGCCCCTTCGACGATCGCGCCCACGCGCCGCAGCACGTCGTGTTCCCGGTGCACGTGCCGACCGAATATGTAAGCGTCGCCCTGCGTCGGGTGGATCAGGTCGAGCAACATCCGGATCGTGGTGGTCTTACCCGCGCCGTTCGGCCCCAGGAAGCCGTACACCTGCCTCGTCGGAACCTCCAGGCTGATGTCCTTCACCGCCTGGATGCGCTTGCGGCGGCGCAGGCTTCCGAACGTCTTGCTCAGGTGCTCGATCCGGATGGCAGGGACCGCGCTCATGACCCTGCCCCATCACGTGCAGGGGTGGCCCCGGCCTCAAGCAGCGGCATCAGGGTGACGAGCAGCAGCGTCTGGTACAGGCGGACGATCAGCGCCGTGCGGAGGGCGCTGTCGGTGTCCGGGTCGCGCAGCGGCGCGAGGACCTGCTGCACCAGCGCGTCGCGCTCGGCCAGGGGGAGGTCTGGGCGCAGCGTGGCGGAGATCTGCCACAACGCGGCGTACAGGTCCCACGCGGCTTCGTCATGCGCGGACAGGTACTCGGCCCCCCACGCCTTGACGTGCTGCACCGTCGAAAAGACCTCCAGCGACTGCGCCAGCCCGCCCGCCAGCAGGTGCGCGATCACCTCCTCCGGGCGTTGACGCAGCGTGTCTAGCACGTCCCGCGCCGCCATGACGCCCACCGCCCCGGCGGCCAGCGTGGCGGATAGCACGCTGTACTGCCGCGCCGTCAGCTTGCTGCGGACGAGGCACAGGTAGCGGTAGAAGCTGCCCGCCAGCGCACGCGCCTGATCCGCCCCCGGCGCGCTCGATTCGAGCAGGTAGGGCTGCAAGCGCCACAGCACATCAGGGTCGGGCGCCGTGAGAAGCTGCTGTACGAGGCTTTCAGGCACGGTCATAAATCATGCCTCCACCGGCACGCGCGCGATCAGGTCCGCGATCACGTCATCGGTCGAGATGCCTTCGGCCTGACCCTCGAAGTTCAACAGGACGCGATGGCGCAGCGCCGACGCCGCGACGGCGTGCACGTCCTCGAACGCGACGTTATAGCGCCCCTCCAACAGCGCGTTCACCTTCGCGCCCAGCACCAACGCCTGCCCCCCGCGCGGGCTGGCCCCGTAGCGCACGAACCGGCGCACCAGGTCGGAGGGCGTGTCACCGTCGGGGTGGGTCGCGATCACCAGCCGCGCGATGTAGTCCGTGATGTGCGACGCGACGGGCACCTGCCGCGCGAGGTCGCCCATCGCCAGGATGCGCGCGCCATCCGTCACCGCCACGGCTTGCGGATCGTCCAGCCCGGTCGTGCGACCCATGATCTCGACCAGCTCGCTCACGGAGGGGAACAACACGTCCACCTTGAACAGGAAGCGGTCGAGCTGGGCTTCGGGCAGCGGGTACGTGCCCTCCATCTCCAACGGGTTCTGCGTCGCCAGCACGAAGAACGGCGGCGCCAACTGGTAGCGCTGGTTGGCGACGGTCACGGTCTTCTCCTGCATCGCCTCCAGCAGCGCGGACTGCGTCTTTGGCGTCGCGCGGTTGACCTCGTCGGCCAGCACAAGGTTGGCGAATATCGGCCCCGGCTCGAAGCGGAAGGTGCGCCGTCCGTCCTCGCCCTCCTCCATGATGTTCGTGCCGAGGATGTCGGCGGGCATCATGTCCGGCGTGAACTGGATGCGCGAGAACTTCAGGTCCAGCACGTCGGCCAGCGTCCGGATCAGCATGGTCTTGCCCAGGCCGGGCACCCCTTCGAGCAGCGCGTGCCGCCCCAGGATCACGCACATCAACACCTGCCGCACGACGGCTTCCTGCCCAACGATCACCTTGCCCACTTCGGTCAGGATGGCCTGCGCGGTCTGGTGAAAGTCCTCGACGGTGATGCTGTCGTGCATAAACGTCGCCTCGCTCATACGGATCGCCCCTTCCATGCGCTGAATGGGCCGGCTAGCTGGCCGGGATCTGCGGGATGTTGTCGATGACGGTGTTGCCTAGCGCATCGATCGCCGTGATGGTCACGACCGAGAAGATATCCGGGTGGAGCACCATGAAGCCGCCGCCGCTGGGGCCGACCGACTGGCTGCTGCCGTCGTCAAACAGCACCGCCACCGCCGTGATGGCCGGGTCCAGCACCCGCCCGAAGGTGATGGTGTACGGCTGCCCATCCGACGTTGAGATGTAAGACACGCTCGCCAGCGCACTCGCCGCCGGGTCGGTGGCGCAGGCGATGGCGCCGTTGTTCGCCGTGGCCGAAACGAGCAGAAAGCCCGTGCACGGGAAGCCGCCCGCCCCGGTAAACGCGAAGCCCAGCAGCCGGTCCGGCCCCAGGGGGGCATCGCCCCACACCTGCACATCCGCGGCTGCGTGTCCGCGCCCCTGCACGAATGGCTCGACGAACTCCTGCCCGCCCGGCGCGGCGATCGGCTCCTCAACGGGTGGCGGCCCCTCCGCCTGCTCGATGGGGGGAACGGCCTCGCCTACCTCCTCTGGCACGCCATCCGGCGCCAGCGTCGCCGTTGGGGCGACCGCCGCCGGGGGCACGGGGGCCGTTGCTGTGGCCGGGGCAGGCGTCTCTACCGGCTGGATGCAGCCGGTCAGGCCCCAGGCCAACAGGATCGCCAGTCCGCTCATTATGTACCGTACCGGCTTGCTCACGATTGGCTCATCGTCCTTGTTGCGCCACAGGTTCACGGTTCCAGCGCGGAGAAATAATCGTGGATGACGTCGCGCTGCTCCAACGGGATGCGCGCGCTGTCGAGGGCATCACTGACCGCGCCCTGGTAATCTCCATACACGTCCGAATACGACAGGGACGACTCGCCGCCGGGGTTCGGCCCTAATTCGCCCTCCAGCACCGGGCCGGAGCCGGGATCCGTCGCCTCGCCGCCCACGTCGATCTGCTGCTGGCTCTGGCCGCCAATGGTCGAGGGGGCAAAGTCGGACTCGTATTCACCCGGCTCGCCCTCCACATCACCGCCGCCGCCACTGCTCGGCGGGCCGGAGCCAGCCTGCTGCGGCCCGGTCGTGGTATCGCTCCCCGCGCCGCCCTGACCTTCACCCGCCCCGGCGGCGCTGGACTGCCCCTGGCTGCCGCCTTCACCGGACTGGGACGCGCCCTGCTGCGCCCCGCCCTGGCCGCCCGGCGCACCCTCGGCCCCAGGACCCGTGTTGCCGCCCATACCCGGCTGGCCCTCGCCCGACGCCTGCGGATCGCCTTCACCGGCCCCTTGTGGCTGACCGTCCGCTGCCCCAACCTGACCCTGCGGCGGGCCGTCCGGCTGTCCCTGCCCGGCCTGCGCCTCCCCTTCGCCCTCCTGTGCGGCCTGGCCCTGCCCCGTCTCAGCACCGGCCTGATCCCCTGGCTGATCTCCGGGCTGCTGCGGCATCGCGCCCTGAGCCGCCTGGGGCTGCGCCTCCGCGTCCACCCGGCGCCCGGACTGCGCCAGCGCGCGCTGGCTTTCGCTCGCCTGCTGGCGGGCGCCCTCGGCCTGCCGGGCCAGCGGCGAGTTCTCAAGCTGTTCCTGCTGTTGGTCGAGCGTCCGGGCGGCCTCGCGCAGCGCCTCCTGGGCCGCCTCCATATCACCCTCGCGCAGGGCCTCCGCCGCCTCACGAAGCTGCTCGGCCAGCGCGGGATTGTTCTCCTCCACCTGCTCCGCCGCTGCATCGAGCCGTTCCGCCAAGTCCTCGCGCTCCGCCGCGCTCAGTTCGCTTTCCTCAAGCGCCTGCGCCAGGTCGTCCGTCGCCTCAGCCGCGCTGCCCAGGTCCGGCGGGCTGAGCGCGTCCGCCAGCGGTTGGGTCAGCGACGACCCCGCCAACTGCTCGGCGGCCTGCTCATACGCCTGCCGCTGGTCCGGGAGCATCCCTTCGGACAGCTCCTCCAGCGACCGCCCGGCCTCCGCCAGCGCCGCGACCGCCTCCTGCTGCGTGACGCCCGGCTGGCGCAACGTCTCGCGTGTCGCCTCCAACGGCTCGGTCAACGCGGCCCGCTCCGCCTCTGACAGGCTCTCGTCACGCTCGATCTCGCGGATCGTCGCCTCAAGCTCGGCGGCCTGTTCGGCCAGCGCCTGCTCGAGCGCCTGCTGCGCACGCAGGTCGTCCGCACGCGGGTTCGGCGCGAGCAGCAGGAAGGCCAGCAGCCCTGCCAGCGCCGCGAGGGCGATCAGTTCCGCCAGCCGCACGCGCAAGGGCAGCCACACGGCGGCGTTCACGCCGGACGCGGCCCGCAGCGCGTCGTTAAGCTGGTGTTCCGCCAGCGGCTCCGGCATGGGGATGCGCCCGCCGATCAGTTCGAGCGCCGTGCTCACGCGCTCTTGCAGCCCGAAGCGGCGGTCGAAGGCGCGGGCCATACGTGCCGTCGGGCGGGGCCACAGCCACACCGCCGCCAGCGCCAGCCCACCACCCAGCCCGACCGCACCCAGGGCAAGCGAGGCGGCCTGTTCCGGCAGCAGCCACGGGCGCAGGCGCGCGCCGAGCGCGATGCCCACCGCGACCAGCAGCCCTGCGATCAGGCCGCGCGGCAGCCACACCAGGCTTTCCGCAAGCTGTAGGCGCCGGATCCAACGGCGGATGCGCCGCGTCAGCGCCGTTTCGGTCTGCTCAAGCCAGGCTGCGTTCATCGGTCGATGCTTCCCAGGGGCCGCTTCAGCCCGCTCACTCTCGTTCGATCGTCTGGTTGCGGCGCACGGCCAGCACGAAAAACACGACGGTCAAGGCCAGATACAACACCGTGAACGGGATCCAGGGCGAGATCAGCGGGATCGTCTGGCCGCTGCTCAGGGTGTAGGAGAACGTGCCGAGCGTGTGCTCATTCAGCAGGACGTACTGCGTCAGCAGGGCCGTCGCCGCCGGGTTGGTACACAGCACCGCGCCGATCACGTACAGCAGCACGACCTCGCCGGGCATGGACTGCCAGCCGCTGGTCGATGTCCCCAGGACCAGTAAGATACTACCCAATATCATCGGCAGGCCAAAGGTGATGAACGCCGCCACCGCGTACGTCACCACACTGGCCGACATCGTGCGCCGCGCCCGCGACGAGAAATACAGTCCCATCGTACAGAACAACAGCGCCGTGACGAACAGGATCACGAACGCGAGGATGACTTCGGTCTCCGCCACCCCGCCGAAGAAAAACGCGATGCTCTGCAAGGGCACCGCCGCCAGGAGCAACAGCAGCACGTAGAACAGCGCCGCCAGCAGCTTGCCCAACACCAGCTTGGACGGCGCGAGCAGCGTCGTGCGCAGCAGCTCATACGTCTGGTGCTCGCGCTCGCCGCTGATCGCCCCGGCCGTGAAGGCCGGCGCGATGAACGCCACCAGCATCATCTCGATCCCGATGATGCCCGTGAACAGCGTGCGCCCGATCTCGCCCATGTTCACCTGCCCGCCGACCGCGAGCGCCGACTCGGCCACGGCCACGTAAATCAGCGCGGTGAAGGCGCCGAGCAGCAGCAGGTACACCGTCAGCACGACGAACGCACGCGCGCCGCGCATCCGGCCCCGCAGCTCCTTCAGGATCACCGGGTTATCGAAGACCGCCGGCAGCAGGCCGCGACCCGGCGCAGTGGGCGGGGGCACGCCAACATCCGTGCTCACGACACGATCCCTTTCGTCGCACGCATAAAGACCGTCTCCAGGTCCTTCGTCTCCTCCGAGAAGTTGAGCACCGGCACGCCCCGGCTCGCCAGCGCGTGAAGCAGGCCGCTCATCGCCTCGTCCGACCCGGTGAACTCGACGCGGATCCGCCCCCGGCCCTGCTCGGTCGGCAGATCGACCACACTCGACACCCCGGCCACCTCAGACAGCACCGCCTTCGCCTCGTCGATGCGATCCAGCAGGGTGATGATAATCTCGCGCGTGGGCATCAACTGCTGCCGGATCTCGGACACGGTCCCCTGGGCGACCAGCCGCCCGCTCTCGATGATGCCCAGGTGCGTGCAGATCTCCGCTACATCGGCCAGGATGTGCGACGAGAAGAAGATCGTCTTGCCCATCCGCGCCATCTCGACCAGCAGCTCGCGGATCTCGATGCGGGCGCGGGGGTCCAGTCCGCTCGCCGGTTCGTCCAGGATCAACACCTCCGGGTCATGCGCCAGCGTCCGCGCCAGGCTCAGGCGCTGCTTCATGCCCCGGCTCAGCTTCTCGACCATGTCATCGCGCCGGTGCGTCAGGTCCACCAGCGCCAGCAGGTCATTGACGAGCGCCGGACGCTCCCGTTCCGGGATCTCATAGCACGCGGCGAAGAAGTCCACGTACTCCCACACCTTCATATCGTCGTACACGCCGAAGAAGTCCGGCATGTAGCCGATGGCGCGGCGCACCTCGCGTGGGTGCTCGGCCACGGAATAGCCCGCGACGTAGGCGGAGCCTGAGGTCGCCGCGATCAGCGTGGTCAGGATGCGCATCGTGGTCGTCTTGCCCGCGCCGTTCGGCCCGACGAAGCCATAGATCGCCCCACGCGGCACCCGCAGTGACACGCCGTCTACGGCGGTCAGCTTCCCGTAGCGTTTGACGAGGTCGTGCGTTTCGATGATGATGTCTTCTGCCGCCATGCTTCCGCTCATCCCTGGTCGCCCGGCGCGACGTCCGCCAACTCGCCGTAATAGCCAACCTTTACGTAATCCACCTCGTTGAACAGGGCCGGATCCTCCAGCCGGACCCGCACGCGCACGGCGTTCTCCGGGCCGGTCAGGTCGGACGGGTTCTCAATCGTGGCGCCCTGCGTGGCCGGGTCGATCACAACCGCCTCCCATACCTCGTCCTCCCAGTTCCACACGTCCACGCCCAGCGCCCCCTGCGCCGCGAACTCGATCGCCAGTGCATCCACACGCGCCAGCCGCATGTCCGGCAGGGGGACATATTCGAAGGCGGCCTGCTCGGTGGCGTCCAGGCGGAAGCTCGTCGGGGCCAGGCTCAGGGTGGGCACGCCGTCCAGGCGAACCGGCGCCCAGGTCGTCAGCGCGGGCGGCACGTAAACCCAGGGGTCGAGGGCTTCGACTGAAACGGGCAGTTCCGCGATGATGAGCATCGTGTCTTCCTCGGACTGCGGGCGGTCCACCAGCGACACGTCGAGTGCCGGGCCGCGCGTCCAGCCGAACAGGTACACGCCGCTGCCCCGACCGCCGCTCACGTCCTGGTCAACCACCAGGGAGCCTAACAGCCGGTACCGCCGCCGGATCTCGCGCTGGTGCGCCGTGACCCGCCCGGACTGGCACGGGAACTGCTCGCCGCGCATCACATCCGTCACCGTCAGCGCGATCCCCTCTGGGGTGTAGCACCAACCCGGCCCGTTGGTATAGCGCCACGGGCCCACCGGCGGGTTGAGCCGGGCGGCGTCGATCCCCAATGCCGCCGGACCGGGGTCCTGCGGGCCGATGCGCACGTTGAATGTGCCGGTGTCGCCCGGCTCCAGGGTGCCCAGGTAGTGCCCGCCGCCCTTGTACAGCACCACCGCGTCCTCCAGCGGCACGTCGAGCGTGTTGGTCACGCTGCCCATCAAGCGCGGGCTGTCGGCGCGACTGAGCTGCCATGTGGCGTTTGCCTCCAGGCGCGGCGCGGGGGCCGTACCGCTCGCGGCGAAGCTGGCGACCATCCCGGCGTCCACGGGCACGCCTTCAGCCATGTAGCGCTGCCCCTGCGTGATCGTGACCGGCACGCTCAGCCCGGTACCCAGGTTCGGCAGGACGCGCAGGGTGACATCCTCCCCGCCTGTGAGGTTATACGTGGCCCGGCGCGGTGATTGAACCCCGACCATGCCGCTCATGTGCGCCTCGTCGCTCGACGGCCACAGGAACATCGCGCCCAGCCGGTTCAGCGTCGGCAGGCTGCCGCGCAGGCTGAACCCGACCGTGTACGCCAGCCCGCTGAAGACCGCGATCAGCAGCGGGATCGTCACCCAGGCCCACTCACGGCGGTTCAGCCGCTTCAGCACGAAGTAGTTCGCCGGGCCGATCAGGACGATGTACAGCAGCAGGAAACCGCAGAGTTGGGTGAACGACGGCAGGGCTGTGCTGGCCGTCGTCAGCGTCGCCTCGCGCGCCATCGACCAGCTTCTGTCCCTGTCCAGCCAGCTTGGGCGCTGCCCGGTCGTGGACATCAGCATATACCACAGCCGGTCGCTTTCAGTCCACCACCGCAGCGGCGCGAGATCGGACCAGCCCACGTAGGAACTACAGTCACGAGATTGCATGGCGGATGCCGACTTCCGGATGAA
>CAZGLU010000010.1:0-3722 GCA_964526095.1 uncultured Anaerolineaceae bacterium
CGTGCCCGGCACAGGCACCGGCAACAACCTGCGGATCGCCCCGCGTGACGATGCTACGGTGCTCGGCGTCATGCCGCAGGGCGAGATCTTCACGGTGCTGGACGGCCCGACGTGCGTGGGTGGGATCAACTGGTGGCAGATCCGCCGCTGGGACGCGCAGACCGGATGGAGCACGGAAGGCAGCGGCGGCACGTACTGGCTGGAGCCGTGGCCGCAGGCGGGCGCAACCGTGCCCACCAGCGCACCCCCCTCCGCCGAGGCGGGCCGGATCGCCTTCATCCGCTCCGATAATGGGAACAGCGGCAGCCTTTACGTGATGGCCGCGGACGGGAGCGGGGCGCGGCCGGTCAGCGGCACGGTGCCGGGCGTCGCAGAGGCGGCATGGTCGCCCGATGGCACGCGCCTCGCCTTCACCGGCGGATCGGAGGCGGGCGCGAACCGGCTGTACGTCGTCAACGCGGATGGCAGCGGCCTGATCGAGATGCCGGGGGATTACGCTACGGTGGTCACGCCGAAGTGGTCGCCGGATGGGACGCGCCTCGCCTTCGCCGCGACGCAGGTCGCGCAGGGGCCGCAGGGACGGATGGACCTGTACGTGGTCAACGCAGACGGGAGCGGCCTCGCCAACTTCACGAACACGCCGGATGCGGACGAGTATGACCCGGCGTGGTCGCCCGACGGGACGCAGATCGCGTTCACGTCAGCGGCCGGGGGCGACGAGGACCTGCTGCTCGCGGACGCGGGCGGGTTCGGCGTCGAGTTCATCGCGAACACGGATGCGCCCGAATCGAAGGCGGCATGGTCGCCCGACGGGACGCAGATCGCCTACTACGCGGGCACCGAGGACGGCTTCGCGCTGGTCATCGCCCAGGCGAACGGCGCGGACCCGACCGAGATCGCCCCGATCTTCGACCGGCGCAGCATCTCCCACGCGCCCGCCTTCAGCCCGGACGGGACACGCATCGCCTACACGACCGCGGCCACCCTCAGCGCAAGCGCCACAAGCGAGGTGTTCACGGTCCGCACCGATGGCAGCGACCCGCTCCAGTACACCGCCGACGGGGCGATCGCGCTCGCGCCGAGCTGGTCCCCGGACGGGGAATGGATCGCGTTCACGTCGAGCCGGGCAGGTGACTTCGACCTGTGGGCCGTGCCCGCCAACGGCGCGGGCCTCGCGCGGCTCACGGACACACCCGCCGCCGACTTCACGCCAGCCTGGGCGCCGGGCGGCCCCCTCCCCCCTGCACCGCCCGCCGTCGAAGCGCCCGCCGAGCCGGACCTCCTGCTGATCTACGACCCGAACGTGCCGGTCTTCACCCTGCAGAACGTGTCGGGCGACGTGCTGGACCTGACGCCGCTCAGCTTCTCCGGCGCGGGCGTCACGCTGCCGATCTCGGTGTGGGACACGGAATTCCTCGCGTCGCCGCTGTACGCCTTCAAGGCGGGCGGCTGCCTCCAGATGTGGCGCTTCGGGCTGCCGCAGCAGGACGCCCCGGCGGAGTGCGGCACGGCACGCCAGGGCTGGATCATCGGGGATTCCGGCTTTGTCTGGACGGAGGGCGCGTTCGACGTACTCTACGACGGCCAGCCGGTTGCGACGTGCGAGGCCGGGGCCGGGCGCTGCCTGGTGGACCTGCCGGTCGTGCAGCCGGTCGGGTGAGAGCAATAACCGGGGCGATCTCGCGCGAGATCGCCCCGATGTTCAGGTAGGTTCGTCCGGCGGCGTCAGGTGCCGATGTCCCGGCGCTGGAAGCCCCATATGCCCCCGCCGACCAGAACCACCGTCAGGCCGAGCAGCAGCGCCACGTGCGCGGCGTTCAGCCCGCTTTTGATCACCTCCGTGCCGTTGTAGTAGTACCACGGCGAAAGCTGCTGCAACCAGGCCGGGATGTCCGCCACGGTCGCCATGGAGTGAACGAAGTAGGTCACGGTCGCCAGCCCGAGCACCACGCCGAGCGCCAGCCCACGCCCGCCCCTGATGCCCGTCAGGAACATCGCCAGCGCCGCGAAAAACAACCCCAGCGGCAGCATGTTGAAGGTTCCGATGAACAGGTTGCCCACGTTCATGTCCTCGATGTCCGCCACCAGGCCCCCGGCCACGAAGCCCAGGAAGGCCGCCAGCAGCACGGCAAGGGTGAACACGACCAGGGCCAGGAACTTGTCGAGCATCACGCGCCAGCGTGGGACCGGCGCCGCCAGCAGCACCTCCAGCGTGCCACTCTCCTCCTCACCGCCGACCAGCCCGGAGCCGTACGACACCCCGAAGGCCAGGATCAGGATCGGGTACATGAAGCTGAACGCCTCCACGGCCAGGAAGCCTTCCAGCGTCGTGAAGTCCACCTCACCGCCGATCAGCGCCTTCATGCTGGCGGGGAGGTTATCCATCATCTCCTGGAACTCGCCGCCGCTCTCCTGAAACGTCGGGTAGAAGGTCATGTACCACAGGCTCAGCAGGAACACGCCGAGCACCCACCACATCAGCGAGCGGCGCATATCGTAGAGCGTTTTGAGAAAGACGTTATTGAGCATGGTCGCCCTCCTTGGCATAGAACGTGAGGAAGATCTCCTCCAGGTTGGGCTGCTCGCTGACCAGATTGACGACGGTGTACTGGGCCGCCTGCTTCACGAGCGCGTCCAGCGACCCCTCGACGGTGAAGCGCAGGTGGCTGTTCTCTGAGGCGACATGGCGCACGCCCGGCAGCCGCGCGAACTCGTCGCTGTTGACCGGCTGCCCGAAGTAGATCTCGAGGCGGCGCAGGGCCTTGGCCTTGATGTCCGCGACCGTTTCGACCGCGATCAGCCGCCCCTCGCGGATGATGCCCACGCGGTCGCACACGCGCTCGACCTCATGCAGGTTGTGGGACGAGAGGAAGACGGTCTGCCCGCCGGCCTGGGCCTCCTTGACCAGCTTATAGAACTCCTGCTGCACCAGCGGGTCCAGGCCGCCGGTCGGCTCGTCGAGGATCAACAGCTCCGGACGATGCATGAACGCCTGGATCAGCCCGATCTTCTGCCGGTTGCCGGAGGAATAGCTCTTGACCTGTTTCGACAGGTCCGCGTCCAGGCGGTCGGCCAACTGGCGGACGAAGCCCCAATCCACGCCGCCGCGCAGGTTGGCGAGGTAGCGCAGGTTCTGTTCGCCGGTCAGCCTGGGGTACAGGGCCAGGTCGCCGGGCAGGTAGCCGAGGCGTCGGTGGATCTCCAGCGCGGACTCATGCGAGTCCAGGCCGAAGATCGTGGCGCGCCCGGCGCTGGGACGGATGAAATCCAGCAAGACGCGGATCGTCGTGGACTTACCCGCCCCGTTCGGGCCGAGGAAGCCGAAGACCTCGCCCGGCTGCACGGCAAGGTCCACGTCGATGATCCCGCGCGCCTTACCGTAGTGCTTGGTGAGCCGTTCGGTTTGGATGATCATGATGGTGTTCTTTCTCCCATGATCCGCCCGGCGTGCCCCGGCCGGACCATAGACCGTCGATGCCTACTACCAGGGTAAGCCCGTTGCTTAACGGGCCACCCCCTAAAAATTAGGGTCTTTAAATATTATAATTTAGCTATGTCTAAAAATTCAATTCAAACCCTGTAAAAATCGAGGTCAGTCGCCGGGCGCGGCCTTGCGGAGACGCTCCTGGCGGTATTGCTCGACCAGACGCGGCGTCTCGCGCTCGAAGAAGGCGCACACATCGCGCATGTCCTCCAGCCGCTCCCGCACTTCGGGGCCGTCG
>CAZGLU010000010.1:3732-8253 GCA_964526095.1 uncultured Anaerolineaceae bacterium
GTCCTCCAGCGCGCGCAGGCCGCGCTCCGCCAACTCCCGGAAGCGCCGGTATTCGACGGCCATGTATTCCAGGATCGCCGCCCAGCCGCCCGACCGGATGCGGAAGTAATCACGCCGGTGGCCGGGGATGCTGAAGCGTTCCACCAGGCCCATCTGGATCAGGGCGCGCGTCATGCTGCTGATCGAGCCTTTGCTGGCCTGCAACGCCTCGGCCAGGTCGTTGATCGTCTGGTGCGGCGGGTCGCAGACCAACAGCCAGCCCAGGATGCGCCCGGCCATACGTGTGATGCCGAAACGGTCGAAGTACAGGCCGACTTCCTCGGCAAACTCCTGTTTCGACGGGGTGTGATGCGTCATCCGCTGCTCCTTCTGCCAAAACTTATTCCACGGTCAATTATAGGTTGTTCAAATCGTTCAGTCAATACTGAACAAACTGATCGCACAGGAGCGGCAGCCGCCCTACGCCCATCCGCAGAACGTAAATAAAGTACAAATGGACCAGTGTAATGACTTGAAAGCGTTGGTTTATTGAATTAAAGTTAAGGCAGGTTCAGTCAAGCACGGATGGCGCCCGATCATCGCACCCGTAGACGTGGAACATCACCGATGACAGCACGACAACGCAACGAGCGCGAGTTCGAGTTTTGGGAAGACCTGGCCGACGGCGGGCGCCGCTACTGGAACACACGCGCAGGGCCGTTTCGCGGCACCCAGCGCCTCGTAAAAACCGTGGACGCGAACGAGCGGGTGATCCAGATCGTGCAGGAGATCTACGACGCGGACGGCCGCCTCATCGAATGGCAGCAGAAATACCCGTTCGACAGCGGCCCGCATACCAGGTTCTCAGAGCGCTAGCGTCCAGGTTGGAGCCCGTGATGATCACACGCGAGCAGGTCAGCAACAAGTTATTGGCTTACCTCAACCAACAGATGACCCTGGCGGAACTGGTGGACTGGGCCGAGGATTGCTTCGTCATCGGCGGGTTCGGCCCAGAAGAAGACATCCCCGTGCTGCGTGACGTGGTGATGTACCTCGCCGCCGCCGACTCCCAAGCCTTCCCGCTGACGTGGGAGGTATGCGCCGACTTCATGCAGCAGCTCGGCACCCCCGTGAAGGTCATCATCAGCGACCCACACCATTAGGCCGTTAGGCGCAGCCAAAAGGCAGGCCCCCATGCCCTACACGATCCTGACCGACGACGACCTGCCTACCGTGCTGCCGATGGCCGTCGCCGTGGCGCAGATCGAGGTCGCGCTGCGCGAGCACGCCGCCGGGACGCTCGTCGCGCCGCCGCGCTTCTCGGTCGAGGCGGGGGGCGGCGCGCTGGTCTTCACCGCCGGAGCGGCCAACGAGGCCGGTGTGGCGGGGTTCCGCGTCTACCCCACCATGACGGGCCAGTTCCACGACAGCGACCAGATCGTCGCCGTGTTCGACAGCCGGAGCGGCGAACTGCGCGGGCTGGTGCTGGGCAACCGGCTCGGCGCGATGCGCACCGGGGCCATCGGCGGGGCCGCGATCAAGCTCCTGGCGCGGGAGGATGCGCGCATCCTGGGCGTGATCGGCGCGGGGCGGCAGGCCCGCACACAGATCGAAGCCGCCGCAGCGGTCCGGCCACTGGAGCGCGTGCGCGTGTTCAGCCGCACCCCGGCGCGGCGCGAAGCCTTCGCGGCGGAGATGGCCGCGACGACCGGCGTCCCGGTCGAGGCGGTCGAGACGGCGGAGGAGGCCGTGCGCGGCGCGGACATTCTGATCTGCGCGACGACGAGCGCCACCCCGGTCTTCGACCCCGCGTGGCTGGCGCCCGGCACCCACGTCACGACGGTCGGGCCGAAGTTCGCCGGGGCACACGAGATCAGCCTGGACGTGGCCGCCCGCAGCGCGGTGATCGCCACGGACTCACCGGCGCAGGTCGAAGCCTACGCCGACCCGTTCTTCCTGATCGGGACGCCCGACTACGCACGCATGGTCGCGCTGAGCGCGATCGCCACCGGGGCGCAGCCCGGCCGCACCAGCGCGGACGCGATCACGCTGTTCTGCTCGGTCGGGCTGGCCGGGACGGAAGTGCTGGTCGCACAGGCCGCCCTTGAGCGCGCCAGGGCATGAGCTGCCTCAGGCGTCGCGGTTCGGGAGCAGCTTGCGCACCCCGTCGGCGATGATCCACGGCTCGGTGTCGTAGGGGTAGATGATGTGCAGCCGCCCATCCGGCCCGACGACGAACGTCGAAGCGGTGTGGTTCACGAGGTAGTTCCCGCTCTCATCGTAGCTGTGCCGCTGGAAGAACACGCCGTAGTCCTGGGCGATGTCGCGCAGGGTCGCCTCGTCGCCGGTCATGCCGATGAACTCCGGGTCGAAGTTGCCGAGGTAGGTCGCCAAACGCTCCGGCGTGTCCCGGTCCGGATCGACGGAGATGAAGATAAACTCGACCTGGGCCGCGTCCTCACCCAACTCTGCCTTGATGCGCTTAAAGTCGGCCACCGTCACCGGGCAGACGTCCGGGCAGGCGGTGTAGCCGAAGAATATCACCGCCGCCTTGCCGCGCAGGTCGCTCAGCCGGATCGGGTCGCCGGTGTGCGACGTCAGCGTGAAGTCCAGCAGGTCGCGCGGCGGCTCCAACACGGTGCCGGGCAGCGGCGTGACGGTCGGCTCAGGCGTCGAGTCACTGCCGAACGACAGCCCGCCGCACGCCGAGAGGACGACGGCGGCCAGCACCGCCAGCGCCAGGAAGCGAGGCCCGAAGGCCCGTTGACTGCGTATCACGTCAGTCCTCCATCCCGGCCGCGCGCACCTCGGCATCGACGGTCAACTGCTTGCCGGACGAGAAGTTCAACGTCAGGCGCAAGGTCTGGCCCGGCTCCAGGTCGGCGTCGAGGCCGAGCACCATCAGGTGCAGGCCGCCCGGCTGCAACGCCACGCTGCTATCCGCCGGGATGCGGATCTCCTCCACGCGGCGCATCTGCATTACGTCGCCCTCCATCGTCGTCTCGTGCAGCTCGACCACCTGCGCGTCGTCACAGGTGACGGACACGAGCGCGTCCTCCTCATCGGCGTTGTTGGTAATGGTCATGTAGGCCGCCGTGACGCCGCCCTGCCCCGCGCCGGACATCCCGTCGTGCGCCTCGACGGTCACGACCGGATGGCCCTCGCCCGCCGTGTCTTCTTCGGCGGCCTCCGTCTGCGCGGGCGCGACGGATACGCGCGTCGTGGCGCGCACCCAGGCATCCGACACGACGAGGCCGGATGCAGCCGCCTCACCCGCGCCCTCGTCGTCATCAAAAAGTGTATCCCACAGCGCGACCACCGCCAGCACCACGACCAACAGCAACAGCAGGATCACCCAGGCGACCCAGCCGCCGAACAGGCCGCGCCGTCGCGGCGTGACGTTATGTTCCTCCACGTTCATTTGAACCTTCCTTAACCCCGCTGCCCGGACGCCACCGCGCCCGCATCAACAGCCGGTTCGTGCTCATAGGTGAACGTCGCCACGATCGGCTCGCGCGGGAGGCTGAGCGCCGCCCCGGCGTGGCGCAGGAAGTCCAGCCCGCCGACCGTGACCGTGACCTCCCACGTGCCCGGCTCAAGGACCACGTTCGCGCCGTAGTGGAAGCCGTAGTCGGGCGAGATGACCGGCGGCGCGACGACCTCCTGCACGTCCTCGCCCTGGGCGAAGGTCAGCGTAACATCCGCGCCGACCAGTTTCTCCTCGTAGTTAACGACATGGTCCGTCACCTCGACGAGGAAGTACGTGCTGCCGGGGGGCGCCGCCTGCGGCACGCTCAGGCCCGGCTCATCGACGGCGTAAAGGTCCACCGCCGCATGATGGCTCAACACGACATGCACGCCGCCGCGCATGACGTCGCCGATCACCTGCGCCGCGCCGCGCACCCCGCTCACGGTGCCGTCCTCGTCCAGCACGAACTCGCCCTCCCAGGTCACCGGCTCCAGCCACAGGTCCTGCGCGCCCTCCTGGCGCAGCGCCTGGACCGGGCTGACGACGACCGTCCAGGTGTAGGCCGCGCCGCCCGGCACGAGGAAGTTATCCCCGAAGTGGTAGCCGTGGCCGGGGGCGTACATCGCCGGGGCGAGGGCGTTCACCACCACGTCACCCGTATCCGCGCGGCGCAGCGTGAGGTCCACCTCGACCGGCAGACGCTCGCCCAGCCGCAGCCGCGCATCGTTGACGTCCACCGTGACGTGCTTCATGTCGTCGCTCAACTCGCCGCTGCACACCTGAACCTTGCCATCGACGACCTCGTACAACTCCGCCGCAGGCGACACGTTGAAGATCAACTGCATGCCGTCCTGCACGGTGCTCGCCAGCCCGGAGCCGTGCGAGTGCGGCGCGGCGGGCAGGGCCGCCAGGTCCTCACACTGCGCGTCGTCCGGCCGGAAGGTGATCAGCGCAATGGCGACGATGGGGGCCATCACCAGGATGAAGATGGCGGGGAAAACGAACATGCTCCACTTGCGCTTTGGGGATGTCATCGCCTCCATACTTGCTCCTCACGTCAGGGCACGCCCACA
>CAZGLU010000010.1:8263-13219 GCA_964526095.1 uncultured Anaerolineaceae bacterium
TTCGGCCCGCCGCTCGCCGCCGGGTACGAGCCGAGCATCTTGACCATCGACGCCTGGTGCAGCAGGTCAACCAGCGCGGCCTCGGCGGCGGGGTCCTGCCAGTGGCCCTCAAAATCCAGGTAGAACCAGTACTGCCAGGGGCGGCCCCGGATCGGGCGGGACTCGATCTTGGTCAGGTTGATGCCGCGCTGGGCGAAGGCGCCGAGGCAGTCGTACAGGGCGCGCGGGCGGTGCCGCACGCCGAACACCAGCGACGTCTTGCTGGGGTCGCAGCGCGGGGCGTCGTCCGGGCCGATCACGAAGAAGCGCGTGGAGTTCATCACGTCGTCCTCGATCCCGCTCTCCAGGATAGTTAGCCCGTACAGCTCGCCCGCCAGCGCGCTCGCGATCACCGCCGTGTGCGGCTCAGGATGCTCGGCCAGCGCCCGCGCCGCGCCCGCCGTGTCATAGGCGGCGACCGTCTCCCAGCCGCGCCGGCGCAGCGTGTCGGCACACTGGGCAAGCGCCTGGGGATGCGACTTGACACGCCGCACGTCCTCCAGCGTCGTGCCCTCCGGGGCCAGCAGGTGATGGCGGATCGCGAGCAGCACCTCGGCCTGCACCCGGAAGTCGTACTCCATCAGCAGCTCATACGCCTGCGCGACGGTGCCCGCCAGCGCGTTCTCGACGGGCAGCATGCCGAAATCGGCGGCCCCGCTCTGCACCGCCTGGAAGATCCCGGCGAACGTCTCGCACGGCAGGGTGCGCGCCTCCGACCCGAAGTGGCTGCGGATCGCTTCCTCGGAATACGCGCCGTGATCGCCCTGAAAGGCAACGGTGGTCATAGCCTATGCGGTCCCCTCATAGATGGATGCACGCCCGCGCCGGGCGTCGCAAACCGGCACGCGGATCGCGCGGCGCTAAGCGTAACGTGGCAGCGCCTCGATCTGCGCGATCAACTCGAAATCCTTGTCGGTGATGCCGCCCGCGCTGTGCGTCATCAGGCGGATCGAAACCTGCTTGTAGTCGTGCAGGCACAGATCGGGGTGATGGTCTGCGACCTCGGCCAGGTGCCCGATCGCGTTCAGGAACAGCAGCGCCTGGCGGAAGTTCCTGAACGTGTATTCCGCGTAAAGCTGCCCGTCGTCGGCCAGCCGCCAGCCGGGATGGCGTTCAAGCCGCGCGCGGATCGCAGCTTTATCGTAGGTTTGCAGGTCGCCTGCCATGGCGCTTCTCCTGGCTCGCCTCGCGGGGAGGCCGGTCGTTCTACGCTTGATTATAGCGTCTTGTTTGTGCCGCCGGGCACGAACGGCGGGCCGCCCACCCCCGACGGTGTGGCACAAAGCCATAAATTAGATAAGCTTATACAAATCTGCAAAAACTCTAAGGTTACCCTAAGCTCGGCGGATTATCTTATAACCTGGAGTGAAGCGCGTGCCGTGTTTGGTTGGGAACGCCGATCCCTCTCACCGGCAGCCCGGCAGGCCAAACTCGCGCGGGGTGGTGCGTCATGACCCTGAGACGCATCTAACACATCGGATGGCAGTGTATTCCTCAACGAATCAACAGGATGGGATCTCATGGCGAGCACGCTTAAGCTTCAGCAGAACGGCCACGGCCGCGTTACGCATCTGACGGACCACGTTGTTTATGAATCCGGCGACAACCACCGGGCTGCGATCGAGGCGGCGGTACGCCAGATCTTGATCCACGTGGGGGAGGACCCGGAACGCGACGGACTGCTGCGCACGCCGCACCGCGTCGCCAAGATGTACGGCGAACTGCTGGAGGGCTACCACCAGGACGTGCATACGATCCTGAACGGTGCGCTGTTTGACGTCGAATACGGCGAGGGCGAGATGGTGGTGGTGGCGGACATCGAATACAGCTCCCTCTGCGAACACCACATGCTGCCGTTCGTGGGCCGGGCACACGTCGCCTACATCCCGCGCAAGCGCGTCGTCGGCCTGAGCAAGATCCCGCGCATCGTGGATATGTTCGCCCGGCGGCTCCAGATCCAGGAGCGCCTGACCAACGAGATCGCGGACGCGCTGCAAGAGGCGCTGAACCCCATGGGCGTGATGGTCGTCGTGGAGGGCACGCATAGCTGCGCGTCGCTGCGCGGCGTGAAGAAGCACGGCACGAACCTGCTCACGACGGCCAAGCGCGGCGAGTTCCGCACCAACCGCGATCTGTGCGACGAGTTCTACCGGCTGATCGGCAAGTAGCAGGCAGGAGGCCCAATGCCGTCGCTTGAGAAAATCAATCTGGCGCACAAGCTCAGCCTCTTCGACGAGACGTGGAACCCCAAGATCGTGGGCGAGGTGAACGACTCGCACGTCAAGCTGGCCAAGCTCAAGGGCGAGTTCGTGTGGCATCACCACGAGGCGGAGGACGAGTTGTTCCTGGTCGTCAAGGGGCGGCTGCTGATCCGGCTGCGCGACGGCGACCTGTGGCTGGACGAGGGCGAGATGGTCATCATCCCGCGCGGCGTGGAGCACTGCCCCGTCGCCGAGGAGGAGGTCCACGTCCTGCTGCTGGAGCCGAAGACGACGGTCAACACGGGCAACGTGCGCGACGAGCGCACGCACATGGAACTGGACCGGATCTAGCGAGGCGGCATGGACCTGCATAACCGGGTGGCCCTGGTGACGGGCGCGGCGCACCGCGTCGGCAAAGCGATCGCGCTGGAACTAGCGCGGCACGGCGCGCACGTCGTCGTGCATTACGGCGGCAGCGTCGAGGCGGCGCAGCAGACGGCGGGCGAGATCGCGGCGCTGGGCGTCGAGGCGCTGCCCTTCCAGGCGGACCTGAGCCAGACGGAGGCGATCGAGGCGCTGTTCCGCGCGGTGGAAGGGCATTTCGGGCGGCTGGACGTGCTGGTGAACAGCGCGTCCAACTTCATGAAGCAGCCGTTTGACGCGATCGGCCTGGACGACTGGAAGGCGGCGATGGACGTCAACCTGCGCGCGCCGTTCCTGTGCACCCAACTCGGCGCCCGGCTGATGAACCGCACGGCGCGGCCCGAGGGCGAGACGGCGCTGGTGGTCAACATCGCGGACCTGGCGGGCGTGTATCCCTGGCGCGAGTTCGTCCAGCACGGCGTGAGCAAGGCGGGCCTGATCCACCTCACGAAAGCAGCGGCCCGCGAGCTGGCCCCGACCATCCGCGTCAACGCCATCGCGCCCGGCCCCGTCCTGCCCCCGGCGCACATGGACCCCCACAGCGCGGCCTGGGAGCGCATCGCGACGGCGGTCCCGCTCGGCCGGGCGGGCAACCCAGGGCACGTCGCGCATACGGTCATCTTCCTGGCGGAGAACGACTACATCACCGGGGCGCTGATCCCGGTCGATGGTGGCGAAAGCTTGCTCGGCGCGGCCCATCACTGACACAGCCTCCACGCGTCCGCACGATACGGATTCTGCGGGGGAACCCGCTACACTCCTCAAAGGAGCATACCGATGGAGACGAACGCCGACGCCTCGACGTTTCGGAGGCTGCGCCTGTTCAACGCGGGGATGGGGGTGCTGCACCTCATCCAGGGCATCTTGATGCTGGTCCTCAGCAACGACTTCACCGTGCCGATCAGCACCTACTTCCTGCGCTTCGAGGAGGGCGAGGGGCTGGTCAGCAACCCGGACGTGTGGTTCGAGCTGCCGCTCGGCCCGTTCATCGCGTCGTTCCTGTTCATGTCGGCGCTGGCGCACTTCGCCGTGTCGTCGCCCGGCATCTATGACTGGTACGTGCGCAACCTGAAGCGCGGGATCAACAAGGCGCGCTGGATCGAGTACTCGTTCAGCGCCTCGGTGATGATCGTCGCGATCGCCACGCTGTTCGGCATGTACGACATCGCCGCGCTGCTGCTGATCTTCGCGCTCAACGCGGCCATGATCCTGTTCGGGTGGATGATGGAGCTGCACAACCAGTCCACGGAGCGCGTCAACTGGACCGCGTTTATCTTCGGCTGCATCGTGGGCATCGTGCCGTGGATCGCGATCGGCATCTACTTCGTCGGCTCGGTGACGAGCGGCGAGAACGTGCCGGACTTCGTTTACGCGATCTACGTGTCGCTGTTCCTGTTCTTCAACGTCTTCGCCGTGAACCAGGTGCTGCAATACGCGCGGGTCGGGCGCTGGCGGGACTACGTCTTCGGGGAGAAGGTGTACATCGTGCTGAGCCTCGTCGCCAAGTCGCTGCTGGCGTGGCAGGTCTTCTTCGGCACGCTGCAGCCGTCCTAGAGCGCCGTCGTCGCGTGGCGACAACGGGCGGCGTAATTTGCTAAGATCCTCACCATGCAGACCGGGGAGGAAGGGGGCCGATGGCCGCAACCGATAAGATCATCGTCAAGAACCTGCTGCTGCGCGGCATCATCGGCCTGAACGACTGGGAGCGCGAGAAGCAGCAGGACATCCTGATCAACCTGACGCTGTACACGGACATGCGCGCCGCCGGGCGCTCGGACGACGTCGCGGACGCGCTCAACTACCGCACGATCACGAAGGCGATCATCGCCTACGTCGAAAGCTCGCAGCATTACCTGGTCGAGGCGCTGGCGACGGCCATCGCGCGGATCTGCGTGGTGGAGCACGGCGCGGCGCGGGCGGTCGTGCGCGTCGAGAAGCCGGGCGCGCTGCGCTTCGCGGAGTCGGTCGGCGTGGAGATCGAGCGCACGCGGGCGGATTTCGAACAGCCGGACGCCGAATGAAGTAGCGCAGGGAGCGGAGACCGTGGCATCCGAAAGCACCCCACCCGACACCACCGGCCCGATCCTGATCGCGCTCGGCTCGAACATCGACCCGCGCGCCAACCTACCGGCGGCGATCCACCTGCTGAACGAGCACGAATACGTCCGGGTGGTCGCCGCCTCACGTGCATACGAATCCCCGGCAGTCGATGCGCAGGGCGCGATCAACCCGGCGCAGGCGCCGTTCCTCAACGCCGCGCTGCGGATCGAGACGGACCTGCCGCCCTACGACC
>CAZGLU010000010.1:13229-14166 GCA_964526095.1 uncultured Anaerolineaceae bacterium
AGTTCGCGCCGCGCCCGATCGACCTTGACATCGCGCTGTATGGCGGCCTCGTCGTGGACGACGCGGGGTCAGGCATCACCCTGCCCGACCCCGGCGTGCTGCGGCACGCCTTCCTCGCGCTGCCGCTGGCCGACCTCGCGCCAAACCTGCGCCATCCCGTGACGGGCGAGCGGCTGGCCGACATCGCGGCGCGCCTCCAGGCGGGCGCGGCGGTCACCCTGGCGCCCGACCTCGATCTTGCTTGCGCGATCAGGCAACATCCCGCAGACTCAGGATCGTAAAAACCGATCCATTCACCGCAGCAAGCACGACACTCCCCAGCCTTTCAAAATTAAGTGGAGGTCATCATGAGTGAGGAACACGACCGCCCAAATACCCCACACGAATCGCCCTTGCCGGGCAACCCTCCGCCCGAACCGACCACCCGGCCCGCGCCCCACGAACCGCCCTCCGGCCACCGTCCCCCGCCGCCGGTGGGACAGTATCCGCCGCCGCCCGGCATGAACCAGGAGCCGCCCAGTGCGCAGCGCTCGATGCGGCCGGTCGGTGAGGTCCGCCAACGCGCCACAAGCGCGCTGGCCCAGCGGGGCATCGATGTGCCGGTCGCCACGCAGGCCGTCATCGTCGCGGCAGCCGCCGGGGTGGTCGCCGCCCTGCTGGACGAGATCCTCGGCCTGCCGACGACCTGGCTGCTGTTCACGTTCGGCAGCGTCGTCGCGGCGTTGAGCGGCATGGCGTACGTGCTGTGGAAGAACGTCGTGAGCACCCCCGCCGCGTTGATGAGCATCGTCACCGGGCTGGTGGCGTACGCGGCGTGGTACATCGTCAGGGAAATCGTGGGCGACGTCTACGGCAACATCTTCAAGGCCATCGTCACGGGCGGGGTCGCCGGGCTGGTCGGCTACGGGTGGTTCGTGCTGATGCGCCGCCTCCCGCC
>CAZGLU010000010.1:14176-17476 GCA_964526095.1 uncultured Anaerolineaceae bacterium
CCCATCCCCCGGCCCCTTCCCCCACGCAAGCGGAGGGAAGGGGCGCCAGCACAGCCTGATCGCCTTGGACGCGGGCGAAGGGTCGAGGGGGTAAGGGACGGGCGCCGGGCTACACCCGCGTTGTCTTACGCGTCGCGCCCGCGCCCGCCGTAGGCAGGCGACCAGGAGTAATCGGACCGCCAGAAGTCGGGATGCGAGGGGTCCGTGAAGCGGCGCAGGTCCGTACCGGGCGTCCACTGGCTGCGGTCCGGCAAAAACGTCTCGTCGTCGAACTCGGCCTGCTCCAGGATCGCGCCCTGCAAATTGGCGTCGTACAGCCGGGCGCCCTGGAGCCGCGCACGCCACAGGTTCGCCCCGGCGAGATCCGCGCCGGTCAGGTCCGCGCCTTGCAGGTTGGCGCGGCCCAGCACCGCACGCTGAAGGCGGGCGCCCTCCAGCACGGCGCGCGGCAGGTTGGCCTGGTGCAGCCGCGCGCCCTGTAAGTTGGCCCCCGCCAGGTCCGCGCCGCGCAGCACGCCATCGGTCAGCCAGCCGAGCCGACGCAGCTCCTCAACGGCGCGCGTCGCCTCGTCGTTCATGCGGCTCGCCATCTGCGCGATCAGGCTGGCCTTGGTGCGGCTCGTGCCGAGGATCTGGTCGAGCAGCAGGAACGTTATGGCACCACCGGCCAGCTCCGTGCCGAGGTTGAGGACCAGCCCGGCCCAGTCACGGCTGATCAGCGCCGCCGGGAGCGCGGTCGCGATCCCGACGCCGACCAGCACCAGCAGGATGCGCCGGGACGTCTGGTCCAGCATACGCCACCACTTCGCCGGGCTTAACCGCCGCTCGCGGGAGTCGTTCATCGCGGCCTCCTTGCACACCGCCCCACCTGCGTCTGCCCCTTATCATACCGCATGACATCCGAACCTCGTCCCACCCAGGCAACAAAAAACCGGGCCTGTCGCCCGGTTCCGGTCCCAGCCTGCTGCACGCGCTAGATCAGCGTGGCGACGACCACGGCGAGCAGCACGAGGCTGAGGTAGATGTTCGACACCTTGAAGACGCTCATCGCACGCGGGCCGCCGTAGTCGCGGATCAGCCGCGCGGACTCGGCCAGCAGCCACACCGTCGCGGGGGCCACCGCAAGCAGGTAGAGCCAGCCCAGCGCGTCGTGGGCCGTCAGGGCCACCCCGAAGGCCGCGGTCGCCACGGCGTGCACCAGCATCCAGAAGATCGAGCGCCGGGCGGAGACGATCACCGGCAGCATGGGCACCCGCGCCCGCGCGTAGTCGGCGCGGTAGGCCAGCGACAGTGCCCAGAAATGGATCGGGGACCACGTGAACAGCAGCAGCGAGAGCAGGATCACCCCCATATCCTGCCACGCGCCGACGGCGGCGCCCCCGCTCAGCACGGCGGCGCTGCCCGCCGCCCCGCCGATCACGACGTTCCACACGCTGCGCGGCTTCAGCCAGACGGTATACACGCCGACGTAGATCAGCGCGCCGAGGCCCAGGAAGAAGGCCAGCTCCGGGTTCCCGGCGAGCAGGGCCAGCCCCATCGCCAGGGCGACCATGCCCGACGCCACGACCAGCACGGCGCGCGGGCTTACCTGCCCCGTGACCAGGGGACGGCGGCGCGTGCGCTTCATGGCCCCGTCCGTGTGGCGCTCAAGGTACTGGTTGAGCGCCGAGGCGCCCGCCGCCGCCAGCGTGCCGGTCACCAGGAGCAGGCCGAGCTGGCCCAACGTTGGCGCGCCGTGGCTGCCGAGCATCGCGCCACCGAAGGCCGCGAAGACCAGCAGCAGCACGATCCGCAGCTTGAACAGGACGACGATCGACGACCACAGGCCCGCGCGGGCCTCCTCACGCTGGGCCGCGAGCGCAGCCGAACTCGGAAGGACACTTGTCATAGGGCAAACCTCACGCTATCCAGGGCGCTGCTCGTCGCAGCGTCAAACCACGGCAGGGCCAGAGCGGCGGCGCGCCGCCTATCTACCTGAGCTGTGATACCGGCAGGTTGGTCGCGTTGAAGTGACGGGACGAGGCGATGATGGTTCAATCGCGCACATGCCAGACAGATTATAGCCGCATTCACCGCAGCCGTCAGATTTTTTCAGAAATCTAACACATTATTCAACATTAATGTACGTTCGAGTGCCGCCCGCCGTTTCGCTATAATCTGCGAGAAAGAAACTGCGATAAAGGCCCGGCTCTGACTGCCGCACACCCGCCGACGTGACCCGGCAGCCGGACCGTGACACCGGCCCGTCGCCGGTCCACAGCGCGTATCAACAATAAGGTGTTACCGATGCCATCCCTGGTGATTGAGATCCTGATCATCTTCGTCCTGATCGTGTTCAACGGCGTATTTGCCATGTCCGAACTCGCCGTGGTGTCGTCGCGGAAGGTCCGCCTGCAGCAGTGGGCCAACGAGGGGCGCGCCCCTGCACGCGTGGCGCTGGATCTGGCTGAGGCGCCGAACACGTTCCTGTCCACGGTGCAGGTCGGCATCACGCTGATCGGCATCCTGTCGGGCGCGTTCGGCGGGCAAAACGTCAGCCGCGCACTGGCGGAGCAGATCCGGCAGATCGACGTCCTCGCGCCGTACAGCAGCGCGCTCGGCCTGGCGATCGTCGTCGCGCTGATCACGTATGGCACGCTCGTGCTCGGGGAACTGGTGCCCAAGCGGCTGGCGCTGCAAAACCCGGAGCGGATCGCCACCCTGGTCGCGCCGCCGATGCGCACGCTGTCACGCCTCGCGTACCCGGTCGTGCAACTGCTCACGCTCTCCACCGGGGCGGTGCTGCGCCTGCTCGGCGTGCCGCCGACCAGGAACCAGCCGGTGACCGAGGAGGAGATCCGCATGATGCTGGAGGAGGGTACCGAAGCGGGCGTGTTCGAGGTGGACGAGCAGGAGATGGTCGAGAGCGTGTTCCGCCTGGACGACCGGCGGGTGCGCAGCCTGATGACACCTCATACCGAACTGACGTGGCTGGACATCAGCGACCCGCCCGACCAGATCCGCGAGAAGCTCGCGGCCAGCCCGCACTCCGCCTTCCCGGTGTGCCGGGACGGGCTGGACAACGTGCTCGGCACGGTGCACGCCAAGGCGTTGCTGAACCGGATGCTGGCGGGGGAGCCGTTCGACCTGGAGGCGGACCTGCGCCCGGCCCGCTTCGTGCCGGAGAACGCCACCGCCGCCGACGCGCTCGACCTGTTCCGCTCCGCCGAGGAGCCGCTCGCGCTGGTGATCGACGAGCACGGCGGGATCCAGGGCAGATCGGAAGAGCGTCGTGTAGGGAAAGAGTGTAGGATAGGGTGT
>CAZGLU010000011.1:0-17253 GCA_964526095.1 uncultured Anaerolineaceae bacterium
CGCGTCGTGGATCACGATCACGCTGTCCGCGCCGCCGTTGAGCGCCTCGGTCAGCGCGTCGTACCCCGTGATGCCCAGGTCCACGTCGCCCGCCGCGACGCTGCCGGGGATGTCCCGCGCGCGCTGAAACAGCACCAGCACGTCCGGCAGGGCCGGGATGGTGGCGCTGTACTGGCGCGGGTTCGTTTTCTTGACGCGCAGCCCGCATTCGGCCAGGAAGTCGAGCGTTTCCTCCTCCATGCGGCCCTTGCTGGGCAGCGCGATCCGGATCTGTTCGCCCACTGTGGTTGCCCTCCGTCGCGTTAACAAAAACGCCTCCCGGCGGACCGGAAGGCGTTGGAATGCGCTGGTGTGGTGCTCTGGCTCAGGCACGCACGCGACTCACCACCGGGCCGTCAGCCGGGTGTGTTGCCATGATGCGCGTGAGCGTGGACCTGCGTGTTCATACCGCTGAGTATAGCCCTCGCGTGTGGGCCTGTCAACGGGTTGGGCTTCAGATCAGGGCCTTGAGGCCGATTGAAACCGCGTTGAGTGCCTCCAAACGGCCGCTGTTGCGCGCATAATGGAAAGTAACCGTGAGGTGAGCTGGAGATTGGCTGCCATGGCAAGCTGTGCTATCTGCGGAGGTCAGCTCAAAACCGCACAACGGGACGTGGAACGGGTCATCGATGGCCGCGCGGTGCGGGTCTTGAACTTGAAGGTCAACGTTTGCGCCCAATGTGGTGGGATCACCCCCAAGTGGTGGACATCCTTTGACGAGATCGACCGCATGTTGAGTGCACGATTTGAGCGCGAGCCATTTGAGGCCGTCACCTGGGAGGACTTGATATCGGATTACGCATCGCCGTTTATGCTTCCGTCCTGAGCGTCCGTGTCGCCTCCCCCGTTACCGTACGTCCATCCCCGCCGCGATCAGGTGGGCTTTGTGCGTGTTGATCACGCCCTGCTCCTCGTGCTCGTCGATGAAGCGCCGCACGCGGAACATCGTATCGCCGCGCGGGAAGCAGTAGCCGATGATCTTGGCGTGCATCTCGTGGCCCTCGCAGTCGGGCAGCACGATGTCATGCACCCCGACGCCGAGGCAGGCTTGCTCAGTCGGCCAGCCCCGCTCGTCGAGGCAGCCATCCGGCAGGTTCCCGTAGAAGTCCTCGTCGTGCTTGATCTCGAACGCCGTGATCAGCTTGGGGTGAAACTCGGGGTTGATGCCCGAATTGGCCAGGATCCGGTCAAACGCTTTCGACCGGATCGTGATCACTTTGTAGTTGTCGTACACCTCGTCTCCTGTGAACCAGCGGGATAAGCGGCGGGCTCGCGGCGGCGCGATGGGGAGCAGTGAGGAGCCCACCCTGAATTGTACTCCGGACGGGGAATGCGTGCTGCCGCGCCGGCCTGGCGGCACTGTCTCCCGCGTGAAATCAAGCGACTGGCGTGGCAAATGAAAAAGCCCTCGCGCACACCGCACGAGGGCCAGCTTTGTGTCTTGGCTAACTGCTAACGGCTAACGGCTGACCGCTGCCCCTACGCTGCGACCGCCGCCAGCACGGCCAGCACCATCACGGCGAACGGGATCGCCGCGACGAACGCGACCGTATAGCGCAGGTTGTCGTAGCGCAGGTGCATGAAGTACAGCACGACCAGCAGCACCTTGAGCGTCGAGAGCGCCACCAGCGGCCCGACGACCGGGAACGGCTCGGTGACCGTGATCAGCACCTCGATCGCGGTGACCACCGCCAGCGTGATGAACACGCCGACGTACGCCATCCGGTGCGAGTGCTCGCGGTCCGGGCGGGGCTGCGGCCAAAGCTGCGCTGCCAGCGCCGGTAGGGCCATGCGCCGCAGGTCGTTGACCGAGAGGCTGCGGGCTTCCGCCTGCTGCTCCGCGTCGAGCGCGAGCGCGTCATAGCGCCAGGACGGCAGTTCGTAATGCACAGGCTCCATGCGCCGCAGGACCAGCCACAGCGGGACCAGCAGGGGCAGGTTGCCGACCATGCCGATCAGCAGGCCGCCGACGGCCGCGATCCACTCGTTGACGCCGCGCGAGCGGGCCAGGATCGGGGTGACTACGCCGCCAAACATGGCGCCGAAGGCCATCCACAGCATGAGATAGGTCCAGAGAGTCGAGTCCATGTTTCCCTTAGCCCCTCCCCCGGCTAGCTGATCGGGATCAGGTAGATCAGCGTGAACAGCACGATCCACACCACGTCAACGAAGTGCCAGTAGAGGCCGTACAGCTCCACACCCAGGTAGTTGTCCGCCGAATAGAGGCCGCGGTGGGCGCGCAGGAGCAGCAGCGCCAGCCACACCACGCCGATGATCACGTGCAGGCCGTGGAAGCCCGTCGTCAGGTAGAACGCCGAGCCGAACAGCGTGTCCTCGGTGATGCCGTGATGGTACAGCTCGTACCACTCGAACGCCTGGATGCTCACGAACGTCGCGCCGAGCAGCAGCGCGATGCCCATCCAGTTGCGGAACACGCGCCGGTCGTTGGACTGGATCGCCTCCAGACCCATGACCACCGCGAAGCTGCTGACGATCAGGACCGACGTGCCGACGGTGGCGAGCGGCAGGTTCAAGACCTCCTCCGCCGCCAGGAAGCTCTCCGAGCCGCCGATCTTGAAGCCGGCGAAGGCGCCGAGCAGCGCGGTGAAGAACATGATCTCGGTGCCCAGGAAGATCCACATCCCCAGCTTGCGGTCGTGGATGCCCCGCATCCAGACGGTGGGCAGCTCGACCTCCGGGAAGTGCGCGGTGCGCCACAGGCCGGTGAACGCGATCAGCACGCCGGGCACCACCAGCCACGGCTGGATGATGCCCATCAGCGCCATCAGGCTGCCGATCGCGATGATCAGCGGGCCGAAGCTGGGGGCTGGGAGGTGGATCTCCTCCTCCCCTTCATGCCCGTTACCGCCCGGCTCGAGGTGAACCGGCTCCTCGACCAGGGTCGGCTCGACAAGCTGCTGTTCTTGCTTTGCCAGGTGAGTGAGGTCGCTAACCATCCGTTTCCCCCTCTGCCAGCCCCAGCCGCCGGTCGCGCGCCGGGCGGAGGCCATGAACCACCGGGATGCGGGCGAAGTTATAGGCGGGCGGCGGCGAAGACACCATCCATTCGAGCGTGTTGCCTTCCCACGGGTCGTCCCCCGCCGGGACGCGCTCGCGGGCGCTCTTGATCATGTTCCAGATCAGGAGGATCACCGATACGCCCATGATCAGGCCGCCGACCGTCGAGAGCATGTTCAACTCGGTCCAGCCCATTTCCTCGCCGTAGTCGAAGATGCGGCGCGGCATGCCCCACAGCCCCAGGATGTGGAGCGGGAAGTAGGTGATGTTAAAGCCAATGAACAACGTCCAGAACTGCCACTTGCCGATCTTTTCGTTGAGCTTGTAGCCGAACATCTTGGGCCACCAGTAGTACATGCCTGAGAAGATGCCGAACGCAGCCCCGCCGAACACCACGTAATGCAGGTGCGCCACGATCCACATCGAGTCGTGCACCTGCTCGTCGATCGGCACGACCGCCTGGAAGACGCCGGTGATGCCGCCGATCACAAAGTTAAACAGGAAGCCGAGCGCGTACAGCATCGGCGTGTCGAAGCGCAGCGAGCCGCCGATCAGCGTGAAGACCCAGTTGAAGACCTTGACACCGGTCGGCACCGCGATCAGCATGGTCGAGAAGATAAAGATCGCCTCAAGCTGGGGCGGCAGGCCAACGGTGAACATGTGGTGCGCCCACGTGCTGAAGCCCAGCGTCGCGATCGCCAGCGTCGAGATCACGATCGCCTTGTAGCCGAAGATCGGGCGGCGCGAAAAGACGGGCAGCACCTCGGAGATGACGCCCATCGCCGGGAGCACCATGATGTACACCGCCGGGTGCGAATAGAACCAGAACAGGTTCTGCCACAGCACGGGGTCGCCGCCCGCCGCCGGGTTGAAGAAGCTCGTGCCGAAGTTGCGGTCGGCCAGCAGCATGAACATACCGCCGGTCAAGATCGGGGTGGCGAACAGGATCATCAGCGCCATGCCCAGGATGCCCCACACGAACAGCGGGACGCGCATCCACGTCATGCCGGGCGCGCGCAGGCGGGCGATGGTCACAATGAAGTTGATCGCGCCGATCAGCGACGACGTGCCGACCAGCGCCAGGCCGATGATCCACAGGTCCATGCCGTGCCCCGGCGAAAACTGGCGCGTGGAGAGCGGCGGGTAGGCGGTCCACCCGGCGGACGGCGCGCCGCCATCGACGAACCAGCCGATGTAGACGCCGAAGCCGCCCAGCAGCAGCAGCCAGTAGCTCAGGGCGTTGAGGCGCGGGAAAGCCATGTCGCGCGCGCCGATCATCAGCGGCACGAGGTAGTTGCCCAGCCCGGCGCCGATGGGGATGATGAACAGGAAGATCATCGTCGTGCCGTGCATCGAGAACAGGCGGTTATAGCCAGCCGCATCGACGATGTCCGAGCCGGGCCGCGCCAACTCGATGCGGATCAGCTCGGCCAGGAAGACGCCCACCACGAAGAAGGCGAAGCACGTCAGCACGTACATGATGCCGATCTTCTTGTGGTCGGTGGTCGAGAGCCAATCTAGCACGCCGGTATAGCGGCGCGGGGTGGTTTGGTGGGTTAAGCTTGCTGTTGCCATCGCGAGTTACTCCACTCCTCGGCAGGGTATACGGCGTGTGCCGCGTGCAGTGCGATCAGTGAGTGGCAGCCGCCACCTCAGCCGCTTCGTCCGCCTGTGTCAGATCTTGCGGACCGCCGCCCGGTCCTTGCTCCTCACCATAGGACAGGATGTAGGCGATCACGTCCGCGAGGTTCTGCGCATCCATGCGCTCGCCGTAGTCCTGCGGCATGATGCACTGGCTCCAGCCGTCGGCCAGGTACGCGCAGGGCTGCACGATCGACTCGTGCAGGAAGGGAACGCGATCGTCGTGACCGGCCGCTTCCGTGGCGCTGTTGGCGTCCGCGGCCATGCGCTGGATCGATGGGCCGGATGGCTGATCGGTGTTCGCGGTGTGGCAGGCGTCACAGCCCAGCGCGCTGAACACCTCACGGCCACGGTCGAGATCGCCCTCCGGCAGCTCCACGCTCAGGTCCGTGCCGACCGGGTGAAACTCGCCCTGCGCGGCCATTTTCTCGGTCAGCCACGCGTCGAACTCCGCCGGTTCCACGGCGTTCACCTCGATCATCATGGCGTAGTGGTTCAGGCCACAGTACTCGGCGCACTGGCCGACATACCGGCCCGGCTCTTTGACGTTGAGCAGCAGCGTGTTCACGTAACCGGGGATGGCGTCCACTTTGCCCGCGAGCTTCGGCACCCAGAAGCTGTGCTGCACGTCTGAGGACGCGATCTCCAGCAGCACGTTGCGCTGGGCGGGGATGGTCAGCTCGCGCGTCGTCATGACGCCCGTTTCCTCACCCTCGCCCAAAAAGTATTCATAGTCCCAGTTGAACATATAGCCGGTGACATGCACCGTAAGGTCCGGCGTGAACTCGGTCTCGTCGCCTGCCTCAACCAGCCGCTCCTGCTGCATCACGCGGTAGCCCAACACGAACACCACGGCGATGATCGCCAGCGCGAGCACCGTCCAGGTCAGTTCGAGGGGGGTGCTGCCGTGCACCTGCTCCGGCATCTCGTCATGGCGCCGCCGCCGGTAGCGGATGATGGCAAAGAGCAGCAGACCTTCGACCAGCAGGAAGATCGGCGTGGCGATCCACAGCATGATCCGGAACAGGTCGTTGAACGAGTCATTGCTCGCCCCGCCGCTGACCGGCCCGTGGGCCAGGGCAGGCGCCGGGGACAGCAGCGCGAAGGCGATCACGGCGCTGAGCGCGGCCAGGAACAAAGGGACATGCGTTGTGCTGCGATTCATGGGTTGTCCTGTTGGAAGCCTCACGTAACACTCGCATTGGGACGAACCGTGTGCGGCTCAAGCGCCCGTCACGAAGCCCACGTGGCGCTCCGTAGCGCGCGACACGGAGAATGATTAGGTCACCGTGGAAGCATGTGGGGTGCGAGGGTGACGCGCCTATAACTTGCGTTGGATTTCACCAAAGTCATTATACACATAAAGATGCAAAAAAACAGCAATATCATGACTTCTAGTCTGTTTTATAACAGGATTTATATGTTTCGGATAGTGGATTTATTACAAAGAAATGGGGCCAATGAGAGGCCCCGGTGACGCGCTTTTCCCTTTTAATCCGGGCGCGGGCAGAGCCGGGGCGGGCTTCGAAACCCGCCCCTACACGGCGCGTGGGTATTCGCTATCGCCGGGGCCGCTTGACGTGGCCTGCCTTGTGAGCCGCGCGCTCAGCGCGTGGCCTGGTACGCCTGCTCGATCTCGGCCATGTCGGCATCCGTGAGCTGCATCTCGCCGCCGCCAAGCAACTGCTCGGCCTGCGCTACCGTGCGCGCGCCCACGATCGCCGCCGTGACCGCCGGGTGGCGCAGCGTCCAGGCGACGGCCAGGTGCCCGACGGTGCCGCCGCGCCGTTCCGCGATGGGCCGCAGCGCATCGACGAACGCCAGATTGCGCGAGAGGGCCGGTTCCTGGAACTTTGCGTCCTTATGGCGCCAGTCGTCGGGCGCGAGGCGGTTCTTGTCGAAGCTCCCCGACAGCAGCCCCGACGCCATCGGGCTGTAGACGATCACGCCGATGTTGTTGGCCTGGCAGAAGGGCAGGATCTCGTCCTCGATGTGGCGGTCGAGCAGGTGGTAGGGCGGCTGCAATGAGGCGACGGGGTGGATCGCCTGGATGGCGCGAAGCTGCTCGACGTTGTAGTTCGATACGCCGATGTAGCGCGCCTTGCCTTCCTTGACGAATTCGGCCATCGTCGCCCATGACTCCTCAACCGGGGTGTCGAGGTCCGGCCAGTGGATCTGGTAGAGGTCCACGTAGTCGGTTTGCAGGCGGCGCAGGCTGTCCTCGATCTCGCGGCGCAGGCTTTCCGGCTTCGAGTTCCTGAACGTCTTCCCGTCTGCGCCCCAGGTCTGCCCGCACTTGGTCGCGAGGATGACCTTGTCGCGGCGGTCCTTGAGCGCCCGTCCCACCACCTCCTCGGCGTGGCCCAGCCCGTACGCGGCGGCGGTGTCCAGCCAGTTAATGCCGAGGTCGAGCGCGCGGTGGATGGTGTTGATGGACTCGGTGTCGTCCTGCGCGCCCCAGCCCCATTCCCAGGTGCCGCCCATCGCCCACGTGCCGAGGCCGATCGTCGTCAGTTCCAGGTCGCTGTAGCCGAGCTTTCGTCGCTCCACTGCTGACTCCTTTCGCGTGCTGTTGTCGTATAACCAATGTGCCTCCCCCTATTGTAAGCCGGGCAGGGGGCGCGGGCCAATGGAGGCGCGGAAGGTAGAAGCTAAACAGAATTAAGGTGTAACCTTAAAATTTCGAGCGAAAATGGCTGTTCTGGCGTACTATAGTTATGCATAACCTCAAAATAATGAAGTAAAGGGCCGAAAATGGCGGACCGACGGACGCTGCGGACGTTCTATACGCTGATCCTGACGCAAACCTTTTCGCTGATCGGCAGCCGGATGACGGGGTTAGCGGTCGCCATCAAGGTTTTCAACGACACGGATCGCGCCACACCACTGACGATCGTCGCGTTCCTCACGGCGGTACCGCAGGTCGTGTCGGCCAACGTCGCGGGCGTCCTGGCCGACCGCTGGGACCGGCGCTACGTGATGATGATTGCCGACGCGGGGCAGGCGCTGGCCACGTTCCTGCTGATGCTGAGCTTCCTGTCCGGCGCGTTCGAGCTGTGGCACCTCTACGTCTTGACTGTGATCCAGTCGATCTTCAGCGTCTTCCAGGGACCGGCCTTCGACGCCTCGGTGACGATGCTCGTTCCCGACGAACACCGCGACCGCGCCAACACCATCCGCCAGCTTACCGGCCCGGCGTCCGGGCTGATCGCGCCCGTCCTCGCGGGGATGCTGTTCGCCGTGGTCGGCGCGCCCGGCGTGATGGCGATCGACCTGTTGACCTTTGGCGTCGCCGTGGTGGTCATCCTGCTGATCCAAATCCCCCGCCCGCCCCAGTCGGAGGAAGGGCGCGCGATGGCCGGGTCGGTGTGGAAGGAAGCGTCGGTCGGCTTTCGCTACCTGTGGGCGCGCAAAATCCTGCTGGTGATGATGGTGCACATCTCCCTGATCAACTTCCTGATCACCGGCGCCATGGTGCTCAACACGCCCTACATCCTGCGCATCACGGGCAGCGAGGAGCTGCTCGGCACCCTGATGGGCGTCACCAGCGCGGGGGCCATCGTGGGCGGCGTGATCATGAGCGCCTGGGGCGGCACGCGGCCCCGCATCCACACCATCATGCCCGGCATCATCCTGCTCGGCGTCGGCCTGGCGCTCTACGGCGTGAGCCGCCGCCCGGTCACGATGGGCGCGTCCACCTTCTTTATGATGTTCTGGATCCCGATGATCAACGCCTCGTTCCTGTCCGTCATGCAGATCAAAACGCCGCCGGACCTGCAAGGCCGCGTCTTTTCGGTGACGTCGCAGCTTTCGCTCCTGCTGCTGCCGCTGTCGTACCTGATCGCGGGGCCGCTGGCCGACCGCGTGCTGGAGCCAGCCGTCGGCAGCGCCGCGTGGTGGGAGGTCGTCGCGCCGGTGGTGGGCAGCGAGCCGGGCGCGGGGATCGGCCTGATTATGCTCGTCAACGGCGTGGTGATCGCGCTGGTGTCGGTCGCGTTTTACGCCATCCCGGCCGTGCGCCGCTTCGAGCGCACCCTGCCCGATTACATCCCCGAGAAGATCGCCGCATCCGCACCGGGCGACATGCTCGACACGGGAACCTACCCGACGGCTACGCCAGCCGCAGCCGTCTAAGCTCCTCCTGAGCAAGGGGAGGCTGCGGCGGCGCGCGCCTCCCCTCGCCACCCTGAACGGCATCGGCAATGGGACCTCACCCCCGGCGGGATCGCCCTCGGTCTGCTTCCCGGCTCTGCTCGGATTGGAAAGGGACCGGGGGAGGTGTGAGTGGGGCGCTAGCTCGTGGTGGCGACGACTCGCGGCTCAACCAGCGAGCGCAGCACGACGCCCAGCGCCGCGCTCACGATGACGAACGCCATCACAAACACGACTTCATAGCCCAACAACTCGACGATGGTGCCGCCCATCAGCGGCGCGACGATCAACGTGACCGCAGCGGCCGAATTGAACAGGCCCGCGTAGATCGGGCGCTGGTCCGGCGAGGCATACATCACGACCCAGTTGGTGAGGCTCAGGTTCAGGCTGCCGATCACCACGCCCGCCATCACGTACGCCAGGTAAAGCGGGGCCGGGCCGACCGCACTGGCGAGCAGGGCCAGCGCGGGCTGCAACAGCGCCATGGTGATCACCAGCCGGATGAAAAGCACGATCTGCCGGTCGCCCATCCACGACAGCGCCAGCGACCCGGCCACGCTGCCGAGCGTCTGCATCAGCAGCAGGTTGCTCACGGCGATGTCGCTGGACATGCCCAACTGCTCGGTCGCGAAGCCGATATAGAACGGCCCCGCCAGCGTCGCCAGGCTGAGCAGCACGCGCGCGATGATCACGGCGCGGAAGGGGTGGTCGGTGCGCAGCACGCGCCCAAGCTGCGGCAGGTAATCCCGCATACTGGGCGGCGCGACCTGCGGCGTGGCGGACGGCAGCTCGCGGAGGACCATCGGCGGGATGATCGTGATCGTGAAGAGCGTCCCGGAGATGGCGAACAGCAGCGCGTAGTTGTTCGGGAACGGCGGCCCCTCGTCGCTCAGGATGCGCTGCACGATCGGGTTCAGGCCGAGCATCGCAATGCCGACGAACGCCGTGCCGAGGCCGAACAGCCGCGCGCGCCGCCGCCCGTCCAGGCTGCTGCCGATCAGGTCCACCCACGGCACGCCTACCAGCCCGTCGCCGAGCGCCGCGCCCGCGTAGAGGACCAGGAACGCGATCAGGATGGCGGTCTTACGCTCCGGGCCGAGCAGCACGATCACCCCGGCCAGCACCAGGATCAGCAGCCGGACCGGGATGTTCGGCGCGGCGAACCACCATTTCTTGTTCGCGACGCTCACCAGCCACCGCGCCACCAGGAGCTGCGGCAGCAGCCAGCCGATCTCAAATAGCTGGCTGGAGAGGCCGATCAGCACCTCGGAATCGGTCAGCCCGCGGATGAACGCCGGGATGACCGTCGTGGTGCCGAGCAGGCTCATGCCGACGGAAAAGAGCAGGAAATCTGCCAGGAACAGGCGGTAATTGTGGCGATAAACCTGCTCGCGCTCGGAGGGCGTCAGGGAATCGGGCGCACCCGGCTGCGGCGCGGACTCAGCCATATGCACGTCTCACAGTCGAGAGGATGGTTGACACAGCAATTGTACGGCGCGCGCTGCCTTCCGTCCAGGCATGGCTGAACCGGGGGCGGCCTCGGTATTAGCGGTAGCTATATTAGCGGTATCTATGAGCAAAATGTCTATAATATGGGTAAGGGGTGGCATGGGACAGCTTAAGATACTTTTGAACGAGACTTTGTTTAGCCCCAACTCCCGCGCCTATGCCCCGGCACGCATGTGCCCCCTGTGTGCAAAGGAGTCTTCAGGAGAGCAGCATGGCGGAAAAACTCGATATCGCGCACCAGCTCGACGATGCGGGGCTTAGCCTGGACGACGAAACCCTGCTTGAGATGTACTGGCAGATGATCCGGGCGCGCCGCACGGACGAGCGGACGTGGGTGCTGCACCGCCAGGGCAAGATCGCGTTTCACATCTCCGGGATCGGCCACGAGGGCATTCAGGTCGGGGCGGCGTTCGCCATGCGGCGGGGCTACGACTACGCGCACCTCTATTACCGCGACCTGGCCTTCAACCTCGCGCTCGGCTATACGCCGTACGAGTTCTTCCTGGCCGTGTACGGCAAGGCGGGCGAGACGACGAGCGGCGCGCGCCAGATGCCGAGCAACTGGAGCGCGCGGCGGCTGGGCATCGTGACCGCCTCCAGCCCGGTTGCGACGCAGGTGCCACAGGCGGCGGGCCTGGCGCTCGCCAGCAAGCTCAAAGGCGAGGACCGCGTGACGGTCGTGTGCCTGGGCGAAGGCTCGACCAGCGAGGGCGACTTTTTCGAGGGGCTGAATTGGGCGGGCGTGCACAAGCTGCCGGTGGTGTGTCTGGTCCAGAACAATATCTACGCAATCTCGGTGCCCATGCACCTGCAAATGGCCGTGCCGAACGTGGCCGACCGCGCGCCGATGTTCGGCATCGAGGGGGCGATCTGCGACGGCAACGACGTGCTGGCCTCGTACCGCACGATGAAGGACGCCATCGACCGGGCGCGGGCGGGCGGCGGCGCCACGCTGGTCGAGGCGAAGACGTACCGTCCCGTGCCCCACTCGTCGGATGACGACGACCGCACCTACCGCAGCCGGGACGAGGTCGAGGAGTGGAAGGCGCGCGACCCGATCAAGCGCTTCCAGGCGTACCTGCTCGACAAGGGCCTGCTGGACGCGGCGAAGATCGAGGAGGTCGAGGCGCGCGCCCGCGCGGAGATCGACGAGGCGCAGGCGCGGGCTGAGGCGGCGCCCTACCCGCGTGCCGAGGATGCATTGTTCCCCGTGTTCGCCCCGCCCGACTTCGAGCAGTAGGGCGCGGCAATCCGGCAGGTGACGTAAGGAGCGGCTATGTTCGACGTGATCGTAGTCGGGGGAGGCGTCGCGGGGTTGAGCGGCGCGATGTATCTGGCGCGGCTGCGGCGGCGCGTGCTGGTGGTGGACGGCGGACGCCCGGCCAATCGCTTTTCGCACGCGGCACACAGCTTCTTCACGCGGGACGGCGTCCCGCCCGCCGAGCTGCTCGCCATCGCGCGCGAGCAGTTGGCGCGTTACGGCACGGTCGAGATCCGGCCCGGCGAGGTCACGGCGCTGGTGGCGCACCCCGACCGTGTGGAGGCACTGCTGTCCGACGGTGACGCGGTCAGCGGGCGCAAGGTGCTGCTCGCGACCGGGCTGGAGGACCGCCTGCCCGCCATCGAAGGGATCGAACGCTTCTGGGGCATCAGCGCGTTCCACTGCCCGTACTGCGACGGGTGGGAGCTGCACGACCAGCCGATCGCGATCTGCGCGAGCGGCGAGGCCGGGCTGAACGCGGCGAAGATGCTGCACACGCTGACGGACGACCTGACGCTGTGCAGCAACGGCCCGGCGGGGCTGGCGGACGACGACCGCGCCGCGCTGCTCGCCAACGGGATCCGCATCATCGAGACGCCCATCGCACGCTTTGAGGGGCGTGAGGCGCAGATCGAGGCCATCGTCTTCACGGACGGAAGCCGGGTCGCGTGTCGCGGCGTGTTTGCCCGTACCGAGGCCGTGCAGCCCTCGACGCTGGCCGCACAACTCGGCTGTGCCATGACGGATGACGGGCTGGTGGAGGTCGATCAGCTTGGCCGGACCAGCGTGGCGGGGGTTTACGCCGCCGGGGACATGGCGCACCCGATCCGGCAGATCACGATGGCGGCGAGCCAGGGCGCGGCGGCCGGCATCGGGATCAATGCGGACCTGATCGGCGAGGACTTTTACCGGGCACGGCCGGGCTAACCGGGCGGACGAAGACGATCGCACGGCGCGCTTTCATCAGGAGCAGGAGTGCAATGCCTGAGATCACGTTGATTGAAGGGGTCCGGCAGGCGATGGACGAGGAGATGGCGCGCGACGATCGCGTCTTCATCACCGGCGAGGACGTGGGCAAGCGCGGCGGCGTCTTCCGGGCGACGCTCGGCCTGTTCGAGAAGTACGGCGCGGACCGGGTGATCGACTCGCCGCTGGCCGAGTTGAGCATCGTGGCGGTGGGCATCGGCGCGGCGCTGGGCGGGATGCGCCCGATCTGCGAGATCCAGTTCGCGGACTACATCTTTCCCGCGTTCAACCAGATCGTCAACGAGGCCGCGCTGGTGCATTACCGCTCCGGCGGGGAGTGGGCCGCGCCGCTGGTCATCCGCGCGCCCTATGGCGGCGGCATCGGCGGCGGGCTGTACCACTCGCAGAGCGTCGAGGCGTACTTTGCGCACGCGCCGGGCCTGAAGGTCGTCATCCCCAGCACGGCCTACGACGCCAAGGGGCTGCTCAAGGCCGCCATCCGCGACCCGAACCCGGTGCTGTTCTTCGAGCCGAAGAAGGGCTACCGGCTGATCAAGGACGAGGTGCCGGAGGACGATTATACCGTGCCGCTCGGCGTGGCGAAGGTCACGCGGGAGGGCGGCGACCTGACGGTGATCGCGTACGGCATGATGCACTACTACACACTCCAGGCGGCGGAGGCCGTCGCGGCGCAGGACGGCATCGAGGCCGAGGTGATCGACGTCCGCACGCTGGCCCCGCTGGACAAGGACACGATCCTGGCATCGTTCAAGAAGACGGGCAAGGCGCTGATCGTCTACGAGGACAACCGCTTCCTCGGCTATGGGGCGGAGATCGCGGCCATCCTGGCCGACGAGGCGTTCGAGTACATGGACGGCCCGATCCGGCGGCTGGCCGGGCCGGACGTGCCGGGCGTGCCCTTCGCGCACACGATGCAGGACTACTTCATGCCCAACCCGGAGAAGATCGCGGCGGCGATCCGCGAGCTGGCGGCGTATTAACCCAGAGGAGCGCGCATGGCAACGGAAGTCATCATGCCCCAGATGGGCGAGAGCGTGGTCGAGGGCACCGTCGGGAAGTGGCTCAAGCGGGAGGGCGAGGCGGTCGAGATCTACGAGCCGCTGCTGGAGGTCGAGAGCGACAAGGTCACGTCCGAGGTCACCGCGCCCGCCAGCGGCACGCTGCTCAAGATCTACGTGGGCGAGGGGCGCACCGTGCCCGCGCGGACCGTGCTGGCGCTGATCGGCGCGCCGGACGAGGCGATCCCCGACGCGCCGCCGGACGTGCCCGCACCGCACGGCGCCGAAACCGATCCGGCCGTCGAGGTCGCGGAACGGGTGCCCGTCGCGGAGCCGGCCCGCGAGGCAGCGCCCGCGTCAGTGGGACGATCCGCCCAGAACGGCGAGATGCCACACGTCACGCCGGTGGTCGCGCGCATCGCGGCGGAGCACCAGATCGACGTGCGGCAGGTGCCGGGCACCGGGCGCGGCGGGCGCGTCACGAAGAAGGACGTGCTGGCCTACCTGGAGCGGCGCGCGGCCCAGCCCGCCGCCGTCGCGGAGGAGGACCTGCCGCCCTGGGAGCGGCCCGGCAGCGGTGACCTGTTCAAGCCCACCGACGACCTCTACCGGGAAGCCGGGGCGTCCGCACCTGCCGCCGCGCCCTCCGACCACGTGCACCGGGCGCCGCCCGCGCCGGGGCAGCCGGGCGAGCTGGTCCCGCTGACGACCATGCGCCGCCGCATCGCGGAGCACATGGTCCACAGCAAGCTGCACACCGCGCCGCACGTCACGACCGTGTTCGAGGCGGACCTGAGCCGCGTCGTGGCGCACCGCGAGGCGCACAAGGCAGACTTCGCCGCGCGGGGGATCAACCTGACTTTCACCGCGTACTTCGTGGCCGCCACGGCGGAGGCATTACGGCGGCACCCGCTGGTCAACAGCCAGTGGACGGACGACGGCATCCTGCTCCAGCGCGAGGTCAACATCGGCATGGCGGTCGCGCTGGATGACGGGCTGATCGCGCCCGTGATCCGGCGTGCGGACGAGCTATCCCTGGCGGGCATCGCGCGGCAGGTCAACGACCTCGCGAGCCGCGCGCGCGCCAACGCCCTGACCCCGGACGAGGTACAGGGCGGCACGTTCACCATCACCAATCACGGCGTCGCGGGCAGCCTGTTCGCCACGCCGATCATCAGCCAGCCGCAGACCGGCATCCTCGGCGTCGGCGCGATCCAGAAGCGCGTCGTAGTGCTGGAGGACGACGCGATCGCCGTGCGCCCGATGGTCTACCTCTCGTTCTCGTTCGACCATCGCGTGATGGACGGCGCTTCGGCGGACTGGTTCGTGGCGGAGATCGTCAAGCTGCTGGAAGGGTGGGAGTAAGGGGAGGCTTTCCATCTGCCCCGCCCCCCGGCAGAGGGAAGCGCAGCGTTGCCGGTGCCCGGCTAGTACGCGTGGTTCTGCACGAACTCGATCACCGCGACGTTCGACTCGCAGGTGTCGCCCGTACGGACGGTGACCGCATCGGACACCGGGTTCCCCGCCGGGCCGAGCAGCCGCAGCGTGTAGTCCGCCGCGCCCGGCCCCGTGCCGACCTGGAACTCGAACCCCGCCGGGCCGAAGCGGCTCGCGGCGCCTGAGAACTGCACCTGGTTGAAGTTCGCGCCCCGGATCTCGATCGCCATGCCGGCCAACGGTTCCCCGCGCAGCCCCCTGACGATCCCCGCCACGCTGAGCCACGCGCAGCCGTCGTCGTTTTCGTTCGCCTGGTAAATCACGTCCATGGTGGTGAACGGGAAGGCGGAGCGCGTCGGCTGCGGCAGCAGCGTCCGGACCGGGACGGCCCCGCCGCCCGTGCCGGGCACGGCTATCCCGCTGCCGTCGTCCAGGGGCGCGCGGGTCGTGGCCGCCGGGGCGGGAGTGTCCGTGCCGCGCGGGCCGAGCGCGGTGGCGCCGGGCAGCACCGGCGTGGGCGAGACGGTGTTCGTCGGGGTCGGCGTCGGCGTGTGGGACGGCGTGGGCGTGATGCTCGGCGTGAGCGTGGGGGTCGGGGTCGGCGTCGGGCTGGCGGGCGGCGTATCGGTCGGCGTCGCGGTCGGCGTCAGCGTCGGCAGGATCGCCAGCGCCGGGATGGTGGGCGGCGGGTATGGGTTCAGGGCGCTCTGCGGATCGTCGATCAGCAGCACGACGAAGGCGATCACCGCCACCGTGCCCGTCAGGAACACGACCGTGATCAGGTCCATGAATGCAGTTATCCAACGCCTGCGCCGCATAACGTCCTAATCCGTTCGCGCGGCGACCGTTGCAGGGATATCCCTGCCGCGCCGCCGCGTGCCGCCGACGTGGTTCAGCGGGTGCGCACGAAGTTCACCAGCGCGAGGTTCTGGTCGCACGAGCCGGGGAAGGTGATCTCAACGCTCGGTGACAACTCGCCCTGGTTGGCGACCCACAACTGCACGCGGTAGGTGCCGGGGACCGCCTCGGTGCCGACGGCCATCTCCCAACCGGAGGGGCCGTAGGCGCTGTTCGTGCCGCTGAGCGTGAACATATCCCCGCTCGCCGCACTGCTGATCCGGACCTGGACGCCGATCACCGGGTCGCCGTTCTGGTCGATCACCTGCCCGCCAAACCCCTGCCAGTTGCAGCCCTGCGCGTTGGCGAAGTTGTTGCGCAGCGTGGGCGTGCCCGGCTGGAGCATGAAGGGGTAGGGCGACTCGGTGTTGGTCGCGGTCGGGGCCGGGCCGGGTGGGGAGGGCGTGAACGACGGCGTGGCGGTCGGCGCGTCCGACGTCTGCGTCATCGTGGGCGTGAAGGTGCGCGTCGGGACCTGGGTGCGCGTGCCGGTCGGCGTGATGGTGGCGGTCGGCGTCGCGCTCGGCTCCGGCGTGTCCGTCGGGAGCGGCGTATTCGTCGGCTCCGGCGTGTTGGACGGCGTGAACGTCGGCAGCACCGGGCGGGTCGGCGTGATGCCCGCGTCCAGGACGGAGGTCGGCGGAACCAGCGTCGGCTCAGGGGCGAGGAACGGCGGCTCCACGGCGTCCGCCGCGATCGCGATGACGAACACCAGGGTGGCGATCGTCAGCACGGCAAACACAAACGCGATCAGATTAAAGACGAAGTTGCTCCCCGAACTCATCCGTTTGTCACCCCTGCATGTGGGCTAGCCGTTGACTCCGATATCCGACTCAATGACCGCCACGGCGCGTTGTTCCGCCAGCCAGGCGAGGAAGACCTGTTCCTTCTTCTGCGCGAGCGCCGCCTGGTCCAGCGGGCGGTCCTCCACCACTTCAAGCGATTCGATCACGTGATAGCCCAGGCTGCTTTGGACCGGCTCCAGGGACCGCGTGCCCGGCGCAAGCGCGAAGATCGCGGCCTCGACCTCCGGTTGGAGCAGGTCGCCGGGGCTGACCCACGACAGGTCCCCGCCGCTCGGCGCGCTGGAGCCGTCGAGCGAGTGCTGGATCGCAAGCTGCGCGAAGTCGGCCCCCTGGTTCAGTTGGTCGATGATGGCGCGCGCGGTCGCTTCGTCCGCGACGAGGATGTGCCGCGCGTGAACCTGCGTCGCGTAGGGCGACACGTCCGCCGTGACGGCCTCGCTCACCTTGCCCCACAGCAGCATATCAGATCGGAAGAGCACACGTCTGAACTCCAGTCACCGCTCATTAT
>CAZGLU010000012.1:0-246 GCA_964526095.1 uncultured Anaerolineaceae bacterium
CGCTGTTCGGGGCGGAGATGGTCTACTTCTACCAGCATCGCAGCCTGCACGGCGAGATGGGGCGGCGGCACCTGAATCACCTGTTCTTCGTGATGATGTTGAACCTGGCGCTCGGCCTGTTCTCGCAGGCGACGAGCTTCCGGATCGACAACGCCGGGCACATCGGCGGGCTGGTCGGTGGCGGGGTGCTGGCGTGGTTCATCGGGCCGGACTATAACGTGCAGTCCGACCCGGCGGCGATGGGCG
>CAZGLU010000012.1:256-4214 GCA_964526095.1 uncultured Anaerolineaceae bacterium
ATCGACCGCAACCCGATCCAGCGTTGGGCGATCCCGTCGCTGCTCTACGCGGTCGTGCTGGCCGCGGCCCTGGTTTACGCGGTAACGGCCTAGCTGGATTCGCTCTGGTCCAGGAACGCCACCGCGCGATCAACGCTGTCTTGCGGGGAGACGTTGATCTGCGCGTCGAGGATCGTGCCGTCCTCGCCGATGATCCAGTGCGAGCGGATCACGCCCATGTACTTCTTGCCGTACATGGACTTTTCACCCCACACACCCCATTCCTCCAGGACCTTGTGATCCGGGTCGGAGAGCAGGTCGTAGGGCAGGCGCTCGGCCTGCTTCCACTTCAGCAGCGCGTCCGGCGGGTCCGGGCTGAGGCCGAGGACCGTCGCGTTTGCCGTTTCGATGACCGGGAACTCGTCACGCAGTCCGCACGCCTGGGTGGTGCAGCCGCTCGTCCCCGCTTTGGGGAACGCAAACAGCACCACCTTGCGCCCGCGATAGTCGCTGAGCCGGACCGTTTCGCCGTTTTGGTTCTGTAGCTCGAAGTCGGGGGCTTGTTCGCCAACAGCAGGCATAGGGTCACCTCATTCTTTCAATTGTGCAGCAAGCAGGGGGGCAAGGCTCGGCGCGGGGCCGCGCCGGAAAGCCAAACAGAGTCTAGCATATTTGCCAGCACGGAGCGAGAGTGCGACATATATGCCAGACCCTGTTTAGTTGATCGTATCGGTTATAGACCGCGTGAGGTCACGCCCGGCTGCTAGTGGACCATACGCAGCACGGCCAGCACGCGCCCCTGGACCTCGACCTGCTCGGCGTCCACGTAGATCGGGTCCATCGTCGGGTTGGCGGGTTGCAGGCGGACCTTCTTGCCCTCGTAGAAGTAGTTTTTCAGCGTCGTCTCGCCGCGCTCGCGCAGCCACACCGCGACCATATCACCGTTCTGCGCGACGTTCTGGCGCTTGAGCACGACGATGTCGCCATCGGCCACCATCGCGTCGATCATCGAGTCCCCGTTGACGCGCAGCGCAAACAGTTCGTCGTGGGTGGCACCGGCGATCAGGCTTTGCGGCACCTCGATCATGTCATCGGTGTCGTAGTAATAGCCGAAGTCCTCACCTGGCAGCGGGACCGGGGCGCTCGCCACGATCGCGCCGACCAGCGGCACCGACAGCAGGCTGGTGGTATCCGCATAGCGCACCCCGACTTCCTGGGGCGTGCTGCTCTTGACCAGCCGCAGCCCGCGCGAGACTTCCGGCGACCGCTCGAGGTAGCCGCGCTCCACGAGCTTGTTCAGGTTGTAGTTGACCACGGAGGTCGACGCGATGTTCACCGCCTCGCCGATCTCACGGATGGTGGGCGGGTAGCCTTGTCGCTGTATAAAGCGTTCGATGAACGACAGAATCTTCTTCTGCCGGTTGGACAGGTTGTTTTGGGCCATCAGCTTCGCTCCGTGCTGTTCGCACAATAGTTCGGATTTTATCCAGAATTATAATCCGAACCGATGTTCGATGTCAAGCGTCAACCATCACATTTATTAATTCCTGACTATCCGTCCGGCATGATACCGTGAAGCTGGCAAGTTGGCGGCGGCGCAGTATCCTGTTTATACTGCATGATAAGAGTAAGAAAGAATGTGGCGTCGAACAGCATGGAGGTCTGTCGATGGCAGTTGTGTTAACGTGGCTCGGCCATTCAGCTTTTACGATCCAAATCGGACAGCACACCCTCTTACTTGATCCCTTTTTGACCGGAAACCCGCTCGCAGCCGCCAAACCCGACGAGATGGAGCCGGACTTCATCCTGTTATCGCACGGCCACGGGGACCACGTGGGGGATGCGCCCGAGATCGCCCGGCGGACCGGCGCGGTGGTCGTCGCCAACAACGAGATCGCCGGTTGGATGCAGCGCAAGCAGAAGGTGGCCAAGACGCACGGCCTGAACCCCGGCGGCGGCGTCCAACTGCCGTTCGGCCGCGTGGAGCTGACCATCGCGCACCACAGCTCAAGCCTGCCCGACGGCTCCTACGGCGGCCAGCCCAACGGCATCCTGATCCTGACGAACGAGGGCAAAAACATCTATTTCGCCGGGGATACCAGCGTCTTCCTGGACATGCAGCTTATCGGCCAGCGCGGGCTGGACCTCGCCATCCTGCCGATCGGGGACTATTTCACGATGGGGATCGACGGATCGCTCCAGGCGATCGAATTCCTGCGCCCCAAGGTCGTCATCCCGATGCACTACAATACCTTCGACGCGATCGCGCAGGACGCCTCGTCGTGGGCGCGGCGCGTCCAGAACGAGACGGACGCGCAGCCGGTCGTGTTGGACCCCGGCGGGAGCTACCAGTTGTAGGTTGCAGCCGGGCATGGGCCTCGTTAAGATCCGTCGCGCGCCGGGGACGTACAGCGATGCCACCGGCGCGCTTGTTGATCGGCCCAATCGAACCCGGCACGCGAGATCCGTTTGAACGCACCTGCTCCATCTCCTGCGCGGCGGCCGCTCTGGCCCACCCTGATCGCCTTGCTACTGCTGGCCCAGTTTGTGATCCGCGCGCACCACATCACCCGCCTGGACCCGTACATCGACGAAAGCTACCACGTCACGCGGGCGGCGGTCGTGTGGGACTTCGACACGAATCCGGGCCGTTTCGCGCACGGCAAGGTGCTGCTTTACTTCTGGCTCGGGCTGTTTGAAGCCGAGCCGGGCACGGCCCTGTTCACCGCGCGCGCCTCGATCGCCCTGTTCTCGCTGCTGACGGGCGCCGCCGTCGTCCAGATCGGGCGCCTGCTGCGCGGCTTCGGGACCGGGGCGCTGGCGCTGGGGCTGTACGCAGCCCTGCCCCTGGCGTTCTTCTACGAAAGCATGGCGATGGCCGACCCCTTCGCCGCCGTCTTCGCCGCGCTCATCGCCTGGCGCAGCCTGGTGTTCGCCCGGCGGCCCACGCTGGCCCAGGGCGTCCTGCTCGGCGTCCTGATCGCGCTGGCGAGCCTCGCCAAGCTGACCCTGGCCCTGATCCCGGCCCTGCCCGTGATGGCCGCGCTGCTCTACGCTCCCCGTCCGCGCGGCGGGCGCCCGGCACGGGTGCTCCGGCCTTACGTAGCCCCGCTGGCCGTCGCGGCGCTGATCGTGGCCCTCGCGTGGCTGCCGCTGCTGCTCCCCGCCTACGCGGCGCGGGGGACCGGGGAGCCGTTCGTGCTGGTCAACCGCACTAACGTGCAGACGCCCGGCCAGGAATCCTACGCGCCGCTCGGATATGCCCGTGAGGCGCTGACGCTGGTCGGTGACTTCACGAGTGTTCCGCTGTTAGTTGGTGGGGGCGCGGCGATCGCGTGTTGGCTGCTCGCTGCCCGTGCCGGTCGGGGGCGCTGGCGGCACGCCGCCTTCCTGCTGACGTGGCTCGGCGCGTCCGTGCTGCCGGTCATCCTGCTGGCGACGCTCGTCTCGTCGCGCTACTTCATGCCCGCCGCTGCGCCGATGGTCCTGCTGCTCGCGCTGGCGACGACGGACCTGCTGGCCGAGCGGGGTTGGCGGCGGATCGCCGGGCTGGGGGCCGGTCTGGCACTGGCGGCGTGGATGCTCGCCTTCGCGCTGCCCTTCCTGCGCGCGATGTGGGACGATCCGCACGCGCTGCCGCTGCGGGGCACGAACTACAACGAGTACCTGAGCGGGTGGATCTCCAGCGACGACGCGATCCGCGCCCTGGCCGGGCGGTTGGACCACCTCGATCCGTCGCCTGCCCGCATCTATGGCAGCTATACCGTCTGCGACCTGCTGTATTTCTACAGCCCGCTGCCGGTGACCTGCTTCGGTCCGTCGCCTGAATCGGATGCGCTGGCGAGCCGTGTCCGGCAGGAGCTGGCGCCAGGGGATACCGGCTACTTCATCGCCTACGACACGGATAACGTCCTGGTCGAGCCGGAAGACGTCGGCGCGGAGCTGGTCGGCTGGTTGACGCGCCACTACACCGATCTGC
>CAZGLU010000012.1:4224-5339 GCA_964526095.1 uncultured Anaerolineaceae bacterium
CACACCAACCGCGCGATCTGGCTGTGGCAGATCTGGCGTGCGGCGGGTTAGGGGCGAGGACGGGCAACCCGGTTACGAGGCGTTCGCCAGGGCCGGGCGCCGGGTGTGCCAATCTGTCGCCTGCTGGTAGGCATGTGCGGCCTGCAGCACGGTCGGCTCGTCGAACGCCGCGCCCAGGAGTTGCAGGCCGATCGGCAGCCCGTCGTCGTCGAAGCCGCAGGGCACCACCACCCCGGCGATGCCCGCCATGCTGGCCGGGAGCGTGAAGACGTCCGAGAGGTACATTTGCAGCGGGTCGTGGGACTTCTCCCCGATGCGGAAGGCGGTGGTGGGCGTGGCCGGGGTGGCGATCACGTCCACGTCCTCGAACGCGCGGTCGAAGTCCTGCTTGAGCAGCGTGCGGACCTTCTGCGCCTTGAGGTAGTAGGCGTCGTAGTAGCCCGCCGAAAGCGCGTACGTGCCGAGCATGATCCGGCGCTTGACCTCCGGCCCGAAGCCGCGCCCGCGCGTGGCCTTGTACGTGGGCCACAGCCCGTCCTGCTCGACGCGCGGCCCGTAGCGCACGCCGTCGAAGCGGGCGAGGTTGGCCGATGCCTCCGCCGGGGCGAGCAGGTAATAGACCGGCAGCCCGTAGTCGGTGTGCGGCAGGCTGATCTCGCGGACCTCCGCGCCCAACTCCGCCAACTGCTCGATGGCCGCCCGCACGGCACGCTCCACCTCCGGCTGGATGCCTTCGATGAAGTACTCGCGCGGCACGCCGACGCGCAGCCCTCGGACCTCGCCCGCCAGCAGCGCGCGGTAGTCCGGCACGGGCGCGTCCAGGCTCGTGCTGTCGCGCGGGTCGTGCCCGGCGATCGCGCCCAGCAGCGTCGCTACGTCCTCCACCGAACGCCCGAACGTGCCGATCTGATCCAGCGACGAGGCGAACGCGATCAGCCCGTAGCGCGACACGCGCCCGTACGAGGGCTTGAGCGCCGTGATGCCGCAGAAGGCCCCCGGCTGGCGCACGCTGCCCCCGGTGTCGGTGCCGAGCGCGCCGGGCGCCAACCCCGCCGCGACCGCCGCCGCGCTGCCGCCGCTGCTGCCACCCGGCACGCGGGCCGTGTCCCACGGGT
>CAZGLU010000012.1:5349-15320 GCA_964526095.1 uncultured Anaerolineaceae bacterium
CCCACGGGTTGCGCGTGACGCCGTAGCCGGAGTTCTCGGTTGAGGACCCCATTGCGAACTCGTCGGTGTTGGTCTTGCCGAGCATGACCGCGCCCTGCTCGAACAGGCGCCGGACCGCCGTCGCGGTGTAGGGCGGGATGAAGCCCTCCAGGATGCGCGAGCCGCAGGTCGTCGGCACGCCCTCCGTCGTCAGCACGTCCTTGATCGCCAGCGGGATGCCGAGCAGCGGCCCGTCCTCGCCGTCCGCCCGGCGGCGGTCGGCGGCGGCGGCCTGCTCCAATGCCTGCTCCTCGGTGACGGTCAGGTAGGCGTTCAGCGTCGGGTTGAGGGCCTTGATCCGGTCGAGGTACGCCTGGGTGAGTTCCACGGCGCTGATCGCGCCGGAGCGCAGCTTATCCTGGGCCTGGGTGAGCGTCAGTTCGGTGAGCATGGGGCGTCCGTCCGTGTGGTGTGCTCCGGTGACCGGGTAGCGCAACGGCCTGCCTGGGTGCGAGGCCGTGGGAAGTATACCACAGGCGCGGCGGAAACGGTGTTCCCGCGCGGCAGGGTGAGCCGGCCGGTGCCGGGGCGCGTCAGCAGGCGGCCTGGCCGGTTTCGGGGTGGGGCGGCGGTGCTGGCTCCGCCTTGTCAGCGGGCGGTGCTGCTTCCGGCACGGACCCCTCAGCTTCCGGCGCGGACCCCCCGGCTTTGGGTGTGGCGGCCTCGGCTTCCGGCGCAGACCCCCCGGCTTCGGGTGTGGCGGCCTCGGCGGGCGGCTCGTCTAGGGCCGGTTCCGGGGATGCGGTGTTGAGCGGCCTGACATCCAGCGCCATCAACGCCTCGCGCCGCTCGTCCGGTCCGCCGGGGTTGACCAGGATGTACCCACGCTCGGCGTCCATGAAGTTGTAGAGCGACTTGGCACGCTCGGCAAAGCGGTCCTTCAGCGCGCGGGAGAGCGCGTCCACGTCCTTCGCCTGGGTGAACACCACGAAGCGCGCTTCCTCCGGCGTCCCGACGAAGTCATCCGGCGTGCCCATCTCGCTGACGACCTCGGCCAACACCTGCACGGCCAGCTCCAGCGCCGCGTCTGAGGCCATGAAGCTGTACGCCTCGCGCAGTGCCTTGACGCCCTCGATCGTCACCTCCAGGAACTGCCAGCCGTCCGGGCCCGCGCGGCGCGTCAGTTCGGCGCGGATCATCGGGCCGGTGGGTAGGCCGGTGCGCGGCTCGTGGAGGTGGTCGCGCGTTGCCCGGCGGATCGAGCCTTGGACGCGCAGGCGCAGCTCCTCCATGTCGAACGGCTTGGTGACGTAGTCATCCGCGCCCAACTCCAGCCCGGCGACCTTGTCCGCGCGGGCGTCCCGCTGTGTCAGGAACGTGATCGGGATGTATTTCGTGAGCGTGGAGGTACGCAGCGCCTTGCAGGTATCGAAACCGTCCATGTCGGGCAGCATCACGTCGAGCAGGATCAGGTTCGGGAACTTCGAGCGGGCGAGGGCGATCCCTTCGGCGCCCTCGGTGGCAAGCAGCACTTCGTAGCCCAGGCTTTCAAAGTAGACAGCCAGCATTTCCTGAACGTCAACATCGTCCTCAATGATCAGCAGACGCTTCTTTGCCATCCCGCCTTTGCCTCCGGCCTGTTGCTTGTCTTCCCCCACGCGCCAGGGTGCCATCTTGACTTTTCCTCAAGTTTAGCAGCAGACCAGGGCGGCCTGAATAGGCCGTTGCTCACATCTCACCCGGATCAAAAAGCAGCACCCGGCGTGCCGGATGCTGCTCAAGGTTCGGGCGCGGTGGCTCAGGCTTCCAACGTCATTTCTCGCACGGACGTGTGCACGTCGAAGCGGGGTGGGTGCTCCAGGTGCTTTTTCACGGCGCACAACTCAGCGGACCGGATGACGGCGGCCTTGTACTGCTCCGGGAAGTCCGGCGGGACCTGGATATCCAGCTCAACCTCTTCGACCATGCGCGTCATCGGGTTGGTGTGCATGCGTTGGATGATGCGGATGTTGTCGGTCGGCAAGCCGCGCTGCTGGCAGAAGCTCGCGACGTAGATCCCGGCGCAGGTGCCCATCGAAGCCAGAAAGAGCATGAACGGTGACGGGGCCGAGCCGTCCTGATGTGTGGTGATCACGAGGCCGTTCGCCAGCGCGTCCACCTGCGCGCCGCCGGGGAAGACGATCTCCATTTCCATGAATGCTGCTCCATCCTCATGCGCAATTGCAACGGGTTTTAAAAGCCTTTGGCTGTTCAATGGGGTTAGATGCAGGGGATGGGCGAAGGGTTCGCGAACTGGCGACAGTTCCCTATCAAAAAGCCGAATTAGTGAGGATCATCACATAGATCGCGTGTATGTTGGGCGAATGGGGCGTGCCTGCCGTGCGGGGCTGGTTGACAACGGGCGGTGAATTGGCGACAATTCTGTTTCAGCATCCGTCTTGTAAGCAACTCACGCCTGAAGTGGAGCGGAAAATGTCCATAAAAGATGTTTTGAAAGACGCCGAAGAGCGTATGAAAAGCACGCTGGCCGTGCTTGAAGAAGACTTAAAGGCGATGCGTACGGGCCGGGCCTCCGGGGCGCTGGTTGAGAAGCTGCTTGTGGACTACTATGGCGTCGCGACGCCGTTGTTCCAACTGGCGAGCATCAGCGTGCCGGAGCCGCAGGTGATCGCCATCCGGCCCTACGACAAGAGCACGCTCAAGAGCATCGAGCGCGCCATTCAGGCGTCCGAGCTGGGCCTGACGCCCAACAACGACGGGCAGATCATCCGCCTGACGATCCCCCCGCTGACGCAGGAGCGCCGCAACGACCTTCAACGGCTCGTCCAGCGCCGGGTCGAAGAGGCGCGCGTGTCGGTGCGGAACATCCGCCGCTCGGCGATCGAAGATGTGCGCGAGTTCGAGAAGGAAAAGCTGATTTCCGAAGACGATAGCAAGCGCGGCCAGGAAGACATCCAGAAGCTGACCGACCGCTACATCGGCGAGGTCGAAGAGGCTGGCAAGCGCAAAGAAGCCGAGATCATGGAAGTCTAATCGGCGGGCGTGTCGGGGCCGGTGGATACGCCGGCCGCGCCACCCTGGCCGGACGGGAGACAGTGTATCTGATGACAGATGAGGTTCTGGCCTTGCCCGAACGCGTTCCCTATCACCTGGCGATCATCATGGACGGGAACGGGCGTTGGGCGAAGGCGCGCGGGCTGCCGCGGCTGGCCGGTCACCGGGCGGGCGTCGAGAACCTGCGTCGCGTCCTGCGTGCCAGCAGCGAGTTCGGCATCAAGATCCTCACAATCTACGCCTTTTCGACTGAAAACTGGGGCCGCCCCGAAGCGGAAGTGCGCGGCCTGATGAACATCCTGGAAAGCGTGATTGATCGCGAGCTGGACCAACTGCACGCCAACGGCGTCCAACTGCGCCACATCGGGGAGCTAGACGGGCTGTCGCCGATGTTGCAGCGCAAGGTGCGCCGTGCCGTCGAGCTGACGCGCAACAACGCGCAGCTTATCCTGAACGTCGCGTTTAACTATGGCGGACGGGCGGAGATCGTGCGCGCGGTCCAGCGCATTATCGCGGATGGTATCCCGGCGGAGCAGGTCAACGAGACGCTGATCGACTACTACCTTTATACGGCCGGTCAGCCCGACCCGGACCTGGTGGTACGTACCGGCGGCGAGATGCGGCTGAGCAACTTCCTGCTTTGGCAGGCGTCCTACGCCGAGTACTATGCCACGCCAGCCTTCTGGCCGGACTTCGACCGGAATGAGCTGTTGAAAGCGATCGCGTTTTACGCGCGTCGTGAGCGCCGCTTTGGGCTGGTCCCCCAACCGTAGGACGCTCTGGCTTCACCTCAACTCGACCGGATAACCCTTATGCTGAGAACGCGCGCCCTGGTTGCGGCTGTTGCGCTGCCGATCCTGCTTGTCCTGACGCTCGCCGGTGGGTGGGTCTTTGCGCTGACCCTGCTGGTCGCCCTGCTGATCGGCGGTTGGGAATACATCGCCTTGATGCAGCAGACGAACCAGCGCCTGCCCCAGCCGATCACCTACGGGCTGATCGTGCTGTCGGTCGGCACGGTCTGGTTCGAGCGCCCGGCGCTGCGCGCGCCCGGCCTCGCCCTGATCCTGCTCGCTGGTGCGTTCTACCTCGTGGCCGGGTGGGAGCGCGGCGAGACGCAGCCCGTTACGATGCTGGCGCTGGCGACTTTCGGCGGCGTTTACCTCGGCTGGCTGGGCAGCACCCTGCTCGCGATCCGGATGCTGGAGGATGGCGCGGCGCTGACGATCGTCGTCTATGGGACGGTGGCCTTCTCGGACACGGCGGCGTACTTCGTCGGCAGCAAGTGGGGCAGGCACAAGCTCGCGCCGCGCGTCAGCCCGAAGAAGTCGTGGGAAGGCTATGGTGGCAGCGTGGTGGGTGGCGTGCTGTTCGGCGCGCTGGCGGCGGCGCTGCTCTCCGTCGAGCGGCTGACTGTGCCGCACGGCGCCATGCTGGGGCTGCTGATCGGCGTGATGGGCACCGTCGGGGACCTGGCCGAGTCGGTGATCAAGCGGCAGGTGGGCGCGAAGGACTCCAGCCGCCTGATCCCTGGGCACGGCGGGCTGCTCGACCGGCTGGACTCTGTGCTGGTATCGGCGGCCATCGGCTACTATTATCTGAGTTGGTTTGTAACTTAAAGGTCAAATTTAATTGACCGGGCCCGCAGGGTGTGCTATATTTGCAATAAGTTGTTTGATGTTGACGATCCTACTCCCGTCTGCGTGCCCACAACTTGATTTACAATTCCATTGACTGTTCTGATCACCTGCTAATGGTGCGGTTCGCCGACGCGGTATCCCCCTGGTCGGCGGTGGTGCATTCATGACCGTATCGTACAAATCCAGACGTACACGATGATCACGTAAGAGCGTGTGGTGCTCTTCCTGGTGGAGATCCTGATGGATATATCTGAACTCGAAACCCAAACACTGGATGACCTGCGTAATCTCGCGCGTGAGGCCGACATTGCCGGGTTTAGCCGCATGAAAAAGCAGGACCTGATCCTGCGGCTGTTGCGCGATAAAGCCGAGAAGCAAGGCCACCAACTGCGCGGCGGTATCCTTGAGGTCATTGAGGATGGCATCGGCTTCCTGCGTTCGGACCACTATCTGCCCGGCCCGGACGATATTTATGTGAGCCAGACGCAGATCCGCCGCTTTGGGCTGCGCACGGGCGATATGGTCATCGGCCAGGTGCGGCCGCCCAAGGATTCCGAGAAGTACTACGGGCTTCTGCGGGTTGAGGCGGTCAACGGCCTGGACCCCGAAGCGGCCAAACGTCGCCCCCGCTTTGACGAGTTGACCGCGATCTTCCCCACCGAGCGCTACGACCTGGAGACGAACCCGCGCATCCTGTCCACGCGCCTGCTGAACCTGATCGCCCCGGTCGGGCGCGGCCAGCGCGGCCTGATCGTCAGCCCGCCCAAGGCCGGTAAGACGACCGTGCTGAAGGAGATCGCCAACGGGATCAGCCACAATTATCCAGAAGTGCATCTGATGGTCGTGCTGATCGGCGAGCGTCCCGAAGAAGTGACCGATATGGATCGCTCGGTCGATGCGGAGGTCATCAGCAGCACGTTCGACGAGCCGGTTACGTTCCACGTGCGCGTGGCCGAGATGGCGCTGGAGCGTGCCAAGCGGCTGGTGGAGTCGGCGCAGCACGTCGTGATCCTGCTGGACAGCATCACGCGCCTCGCACGCGCCTATAACCTCGTCGTGCCGCCCAGCGGCCGCACGCTCACCGGCGGCCTCGACCCCTCTGCGCTGTACCCGCCCAAGCGCTTCTTCGGCGCCGCGCGTAACGTCGAGGAGGGTGGCAGCCTGACGATCGTCGCGACGTGCCTGGTGAAGACCGGCAGCCGCATGGACGACGTCATCTACGAGGAGTTCAAGGGCACGGGCAACATGGAGCTGCACCTGTCGCGTGAGCTTCAGGAGCGCCGCATCTTCCCGGCTTTCGACATCCAGCAATCCTCCACCCGGCGCGAGGAGTTGCTGCTCGGCCCGGATATCCTGCAGCGCGTATGGACCATGCGCCGCATGCTGGTCCAGATGACGCAGCCTCCGGCGAACTACGACATGATCACGGCGACGGAGGCCCTGATCAACCAGATACGCCAGACCGACAGCAACGAGGAATTCCTCGAGCAGCTCACGCGCTAGGGCCGCGCGGCACCCCGCGCCGCCCGCTCACCGATCGCTCAACATCCCGCCCGCGCGGGATGTTTTTGTTTGGCGCCCGGACACGGCCACCGTGCAAGGCACAATCCTCCACCTTGCATGGCCTGTAAGTTGATCTGGACGTACTTTAGCTGTATCATACCTAGTAGGTCAATAAAAGTAGGCCAATGAAATGAACAGGTCGCGGTGTTAGGAGGGCTGCCTAGTCGGTCGCGGGAGGGTCCCAATGTCGCATTCAAACCAGCTCAGACACCCGCTGCTTAAATTGTTCCTCGTCAGCCTGCCCTCATTGCTGGTCTGCGTTCTTTTGATCGAGATCGGCCTTCGCGTGTTTGCAACCGTGTCTGACCCGCTGCCGCGCGGCCACTATGACGACACGATCGATCTGATGCTATTTGAGCCGGGGAGCGAGGGCACTTACGTCAAAAACCCGGACATCATGGCGCAATATACGGTCAACAGCGCCGGCTGGAACGCCCACCGCGAATACACGCCGGAGAAGGCGGCGGGGGCCGTGCGTGTCGCCGTCATCGGTGACAGCTTCATCGAGGCCATCGAGGTCGGCATCGAGCACGCCTATACCGCGCACCTCGAACGACTCCTGGGCGCGGCGCTGGAGCGCCCGGTGGAGGTGTACGCCTTCGGCACCAGTGGCGCGCCGCTCAGCCAGTACCTCCAGATCATGCGCCACGTCGTCGCGACCTATGCGCCGGACGTGGTTATCATCAACATCGTCAACAACGACTTTGAGGAATCGCTGGTCGAATACGGGCTGCCCTATTTCCTCTCCTACGATATCGACGCCGAGGGGAATGTGGTCGAGATCCCGCCGGAGCCGTATGTGCCCGGAAAGCAGGTCGCCGTCTTCCGTATACTGGCCCATTCCGCCCTGGTGCGCTACCTCTCCTACAACCTCGACTACCTGATCAAAATCAAGGTCATGCGCATGAACGAGCCTGTGGCCGCCTCCAACGGGGGCGACGAGGCGCGCCGGGAACGATTGAGCCGCATCGTGACGTACAGCTTCGAGCAGTATGCCGACCTCGCGGCACGGTCGGGCAGCCGCCTGCTGCTCGTCCTCGACGCGCCGCGCGAGGATATTTACCGGGGAACTGCCCCCGAACAGGCCGACGAGTACATCTACCACGTCGTCAGCCAGGAGGCGGCCGCCGCGCTGGACATCCCGCTTGTTGACCTCACCCCGTTTCTCATGGAGGACTACGCCGAAAATCATCACGCCTTCGACTTCGAGAACGATTACCATTGGAACGGGTACGCGCACCGCCTGATCGCGGGGATCCTGTTCGACCGGCTGATGGCGCTGGGATGGCTGGCGCCAGGGGCTGGCCGCGCTCAGGGGTGACGCGCGCTTGCCGGGGTCGCGCGGACCGTTGACAGCCCTACCTCGCCCAGTATAATCTTCACGGCACCGCGGCGCGCCATAGCGCCGCGCACAGTCATGAGGGTAAGCCTGTGTCCGAAATCGTACAGATCGCCTGGCAGCGCTGGAACATCATCGGCCAAGCGTTTGGAGACTTCCAGGGGCGGCTGGTCGCGCTGCTTTTTTACTTCACGATCTTCGTGCCCTTCGCGGTCGCCGTGCGGCTGTTCGCCGATCCGCTTCACATCCGCCGGGCGGACGTCCGCTGGCACAAGCGTCCCCCGGTGGGCACGACGCTGGACGACGCGCGGAGGCAGTTCTAGATGGATATTCTCGGCGTTTCCTGCTTTTACCACGACTCCGCCGCCGCCCTGCTGCGTGATGGGGAGCTGGTCGCCGCCTCGATGGAGGAACGGTTGACGCGCAAGAAGCACGACAGCGGCTTCCCGGCCCAGGCGATCCGGTTCTGCCTGGAGCGTGGCGGCATCCAGGGGCCGGACCTTGACTACGTGGTGTTCTATGAGAAGCCGATGGTCAAGGTCGGGCGCATCCTCCAGACCGCGCTGAGCACCTTCCCGCAGTCGTGGGACTTCTGGCGCGAGGCGGTCACCGCCTACGTCAGCGAGAAGCTGTGGATCAAGAGCCTGCTGCAAAAGCACCTCGGCGTCCGCCCGGACCAGATCCTGTTCTGTGACCACCACATGTCGCACGCGGCGAGCGCGTTCTTCGCCTCGCCGTTCGAGGACGCCGCCGTGCTGACCATCGACGGCGTGGGCGAGTGGACCACGACCACGATGGGCTACGCCACCGCCAACTGGGACGGGCAGGGCCAGAACAAGATCGAGCTTTTGTGGGAGCAGCGCTTCCCGCACTCGATCGGCCTGTTCTACTCGGCTTTCACGGCCTTCCTGGGCTTCACCGTGAACAGCGGCGAGTACAAGGTCATGGGCATGGCGCCCTATGGTGAGCCGAAGTACGTGGACCGGGTCAAGAAGCTGATCACCATCAACGACGATGGCAGCTTCCACCTGAACATGGATTACTTCGCCTACCACCACTCCGCGACGCACAGCATCAACGGCAAGTTCACCGAGCTGTTCGGCGAGCCGCGCATCCACGACGCCGACTTCTTCACGGCGGCCAGCGCGCCGCACCGCGTCGCGGAGAAAGCGGCCATCGAGCGGAACCAGTACTACGCCGACGTTGCCGCCAGCGTCCAGGCCGTCACCGAGGAAGCGATGCTCACCATGGCGAACGCCGTCTACGAGCAGACGCACTGCAAGCGGCTGGTGATGGCGGGCGGCGTGGCGCTCAACAGCGTGGCGAACTACAAGGTGCTGGCGCAGACGCCCTTCGAACAGGTCTACATCCAGCCCGCCGCTGGTGATGATGGCGGGGCGCTGGGCGCGGCGTTGTGGGCCTATCACGTCGTCCTGAACCAGCCGCGCAAGCTGGTCATGACCCATGCCTACTACGGGCAGGACTACTCCGACGGCGAGATCAAGCAGTTCCTCGACGCCGAGGGCATCCCCTACGAGTGCTTCGACGACGACAGCAAGCTGCTCGACCGCGTCGTGGACGAGATCCTCGACCAGAAGGTGATCGGCCTGTTCCAGGGGCGCTACGAGTGGGGGCCGCGCGCGCTCGGTAACCGCAGCATCATCGCGGACCCGCGCCGCGCCGAGATGAAGGACATCGTCAACACCAAGATCAAGTTCCGCGAGCCGTTCCGGCCCTTCGCGCCCGTGGTCCTGGCGGACCGCGCGGCGGAGTACTTCGACTATCCGCACGTCGAGACGGACCCATTGGCGCGCTTCATGCTCGCCGTCAGCCCGATCTATGAGGACAAGCTCGACGTGGCACGGGCCACGACGCACGCCGGTGGGACGGGCCGCCTGCAAACCATCGACTACGAGACCAACCCGCGCTATTATGAATTAGTACGCCGCTTCGGGGAGGCGACGGGCGTGCCGATCTTGATGAACACGTCCTTCAACCTGCGCGGCGAGCCGATCGTCAGTTCTCCGGCCAACGCCTGGTGGACCTTCAGCAACAGCGGCATCGACTGGCTGATGATGGGTCCCTTCCTGGTCGGTAAGAAGCCCTAGGGGCACGAGGACGTTATGACGGAGCAGACTGCATCCCAAACCAACAACCGGCCCGGCCGCCTGGACGGACTGAAGACGCGCCTGGGGATCGTGGGTGAGTTGTTCGCCTTTCTATGGGCCGCGAAAATGTGGTGGCTCATTCCGATGGTCGTCGCCCTGATCGTGTTTGCCCTGCTGATCGTGTTCGGCTCGGCAGGCGGCGGCGGACCCCTGATCTACACGCTGTTCTAGGAGAGGCGCAGGCATGGAAAACTGGCTCGTGGCCCTGCTGATCGGCCTGGGCGTTGGCTT
>CAZGLU010000012.1:15330-17124 GCA_964526095.1 uncultured Anaerolineaceae bacterium
GATCGCGCGGGATTCCAACAAGAAGCAGCCTGTACGCGGCGGCATCGTCGCCCAGGTGCTGCATTACCTGGCCTGTTCCGGGATGACGAGCGTGCTGCCCTTCGTCCTGGCCGGGCTGATCCTGGGGGTGCGGTTTCTGGCCCTGGTCGGGACAGGCGTCGGCCTGCTCGCCTTGACGATGACGTTCCTGCTCATTGAGGCCATGATCGAGCGCGGCGCCCCCATGCCCCCACCCGATCGCCCCGTCCTGACGGACTGAATTCACGTGGAAGCAGCGCAGCCGGATCGCACGATCCGGCTGCGTTTGTTTGTGGCGTGAGGCGGCCCGACCGCCGCTTACAGGTCATCCAGGCGGCCGTTGTCCAGCGCAAGCTGGAACGCCCGGCCGATCAGCAGCAGTTCCGTGATCCACTCCTCGAACACGTCCTCGATGTCGTGCTCGGCCAGCACGTTCGCGATCTCCGGCGGCATGTCCTCCAGGACCTCGGTCGTCAGGCAGTGCATCGCCTGCCACACCGCATCCCGCGAGGCAGGTGGATCACCGGCCATGACCTCCTCGTACCAGCGGGCCACGATCGGGTGAACCTGCTCGCACGCCGATCCGTCGGCCAGTTCTTGGTTGGCGAGGTCCTCGAATTCCTCCAGCCAATCCGGGTTTTGGGGGTTCTGTTGATCGCTCATCAGCGGTCTCTCCTGGCCTGTTTGTCAGCGAAAGTGCGACCCAACGCAGGATGTACCGCAAAGTGTAGCAGGTCACCAGATCGGCGGCAATCGTCCGGTGGCCAACCGGTGCCGAAGGGTCAGCCGGGCAGCGGCCAGCTATCCGCCTGATCGACGACCTGGGTGATCGTCCAGAGCGTGTGCGCGGCGCGCTCGACCGTTTCCGGCGCGATCGCGTCGATGGTGTCCGAGTGCTGGCGCCAGTGGGGGATCAGCCCGGTGACGCGATCATAGCCTGACAGCGCCACGGCGCGCAGGTCGCGGTCGCGCAGGATGGACAGCTCGTCCAGCGTGATCATCGGCTTGCCCATCAGCCCCAGGTCGGGGCGGGCGTCGGCCACGCGCTCCATCACGGCGAGCGCCTCCGGGGCGGGGTAGTAATGCGCGTAGGGGCTGATGCCATGCTGCGTGACCCAGCACAGCTCGCCCGCGCCGACGTTGTTGACGACCACCCACAGCGCGTCGGCCCACTCCCGCCCGTAGGTGGTCGCCAGCGTGTCGGCGCCCGTGCCGACGGCGGTCGCCGCCGAGGTGAAGGCCAGCACGACCTCGGTGGACTGCGTCGGGTGGCGTTTGAGCGCCGCCGCGAGGCCGAGCAGCGCCGCCACGCCGGAGGCGTTGCCGTTCGCGCCGGGGACGGCTGGGCCTTGCTCGTCGAGGATGGCGAGCGCCGCCTCGCCCAGGGAGAGCGACGCGATCGCCAGCCGCAGCCATCGCCACCGCGCCCGCCGCCCGGCCAGCACGGTCAGCACGCCGCCGACGAGCGCAGCCAGCGTGATGCTGCCCAGCGTGCGCGGCAGGTGGCGCACCACGCGCGGGTCGGCGGTGATGCGGTGCCGCCCGGAGTCCAGGTGCGCCAGGAAGACCACGCGCCGCCGCGTCGCCCCGCGCGGGGGGATGCGCACCACGACGTTTTGGGTCTCGCCGCGCCGCAGCCACGGCTCCCACGGGGCGGGCCGCAGCAGGAACGCGTCGCGGCTGAGGATGCTGATCCCGACCGACGTCACGCCGCCGATGAACTGGTTGGCGCGGCGCTTGCTCAGGCCCCAGATCAGGCTCAGCCCGGTCGCCAGG
>CAZGLU010000013.1:0-8367 GCA_964526095.1 uncultured Anaerolineaceae bacterium
GCGCCGCGACGAACGGCAGCGTGGTCTCCTTGGCGAGCGCCGCCGCGAGCAGGAGGGGCGCCTCGAGCCACGGGCGGGGCCGTTCCTGCTGACGCACCCAGAGCGCGGCGATCACCAGCCCGTATGCCAGTGGCTCGGCTGTGCTCAGCCGCACCCCGGCGACCGTCCCGAAGAACAGCCCGTAGACCAGCGCATACCAGCGGCTGACGCGCATCTGAACCAGCAGATCCTCAAGCAGCGCCACGCTCACCACCAGCGCGCTCAGGTTGGCCGCGACGAACACCACCGGGATCAGCGCGTCCACGCCGAACGAAAACACATAGCCGAGCGCCGGGAGCAGGATGCGCTGGATGCGGTACGCCGCCACGTCCATGCAGCCGGGGGAGCCGCCGGGGTCCCGTGCGAAGTAGTACGCGAACTGGCCGTCGTAGCCGCTCTCCGTGCCTGCGGGGCAGCCCTGCGCCGGGTCGAAGTCGCACGTGGCGTAGCACGAGCCGAGCGTCACGAAGGCTTTGGTGTCGAAGCCGTTGGCGGCGAAGATCGCGCCGAGGTACACCAGGCAGAAGGCCAACACCACCTGCCAGGGACGGCGGAGGGCTGCGCGCGCGGACGCGCGGGAGGTTGTCCGGAAATTCACCTGGCCGCTCATGCAGGCTCGTTTCTGTCGTGACGGGCGCCGCCCCGCGCGACACCCCTGACCCAGACTTGCATTATACTCGTCCTGCGCACAAGATAAAGCCATGCTGCGACTGACTAAACCCCTGCTACAACTCATGCTGTGCCTCGCCCTGGCGACCGGCCTGCTGCCCGTCGCGCGGGCGCACGCGCAATCCGGCGAGGGCGCGCCCCAGCCGCACCTCGGCTACGGCGTGCACGTCGGGCCGCACACCAACGTCGATCCCGCCCTGGTGGACCAACTCCGTATGGACTGGGTGAAGGTCTATGAGCCGGGCCAGGTCGCGGACTATCCGGGCAAGCGCGTCCTCTTTCGCATGGACGTGAACTGGCCGGGGAACTGGACCGCCTTTCGCGACGATGTGCACCGCCGGGTGGTTGAGCTATCGGCGTTCGGTGTGGACGCGATCGAGGTGCACAACGAGCCGAACCTGTCGATGGAATGGTCGCACGGCCCGAACGCGTGGGAGTACACCCAACTGTTGCGCGTGGCCTACACCGCGATCAAGGCCGTCGATCCGTCGATCATCGTCGTGTCGGGCGGACTGGCCCCCACGCTGACGACCGCCGACCGGGGCGCGATCAACGACATCGACTTCGCCCGCGAGATGCTGGACAACGGCGCCGCGCAGTGGTTCGACGCGTTCGGCTACCACCCCTACGGCTACAACCAGCCGCCGGAGGCTGCACCCTCGTATGACACGCTCGTTTTCCGCCGCGTCGAACTGATCCGCGAGCTGTTCGAGGAACGCGGCATCCTGGACAAGCAGATCTGGCTGACCGAGTTCGGGTGGCTGCGCGACCCGGCGGAGGACGGCGTGCAGTGCGCTGACGACGATCCGAACTTTTCCGGCTTCGCGTGGCTGCGCGTCTCCGGGCAGACGCAGGCCGACTACACCGTGCGCGCGTTCCAGTGGGCGGACCAGCACTGGCCCTGGGTCGGCCCGATGTTCCTGTGGAACCTGAACTGGGCGCTCTACCCGCCGGAGGTGAACGCGACGTGCAGCCATATGCGCTGGTTCAGCCTGCTGCGTGCCGACGGCTCGCGGACTCCCGCCTTCGAGCGGGTCGCGTCGATGCCGCGCCGCCCCAGCCGTTACCTGCCCGCCCTCACGCTCTACGCCGAGGACATGACCGAGGAGATCAGCATGTTTTGCAGCGACTCGGTCCTGGTCGGGTCGTTCGACGTGTTGAACTCCGGCTACCCCGGCACCAGTTTCACCGCCGAGGTCGAGGCCGTGTCGGCCCCGAACGGCCCGCTGGTCGAGGCTTACCCCCCCTCGGTCCGCAGCGGCGAGACGGTCGAGGTCTACGCCGATGTGACCGGGCTATCCCCCGGCCTATACCTGGTCTATACCAACGTCACGACGACCATCGGCGGCCAACTCGTCGCCCAGTTGATGCAGGGGTACGTCGTGGTCACGGATGATCGCGGCGGCTGCTAGCGGCGCCAATGATCCGGTGATCGAAGGGGGACCTCACCCCCGGCCCCCTCTCCAATCGGGGTTGGAGAGGGGGAAAAGGCATGTCGTGTAGGGGCGGGTTTCCAAACCCGCCCGGTTCATCCACTTCAAACCCGCCCCCTGCGCCGCAGGGATGAAAAGCGCCCCCGCCCGACGGCAATCACGGGCAGGGGCGGTGAAGATCCTCGGTTGGCCGGGACGCGCTGGCCCCGAACGGCCGCTAGAACCCCTGGTAATCCCACGGGTTGACCGGGCGACCGTTGCCGCCCCGGATCTCGAAGTGCAGGTGCGGCCCGCTGGACCGGCCAGTGCTGCCCGTCACGGCGATGTTCTGCCCGGCGGTGACGACCTCCCCACAGCTCACGAAGGCGCCGTTGAGGTGGCCGTAGAGCGTCAGCGTGCCGCCGTGCGCGATCACAACCGTGTAGCCGTAGCCCCACGTGCTCCAGCCGCTGAAGATGACCGTGCCGCCACCGGCAGCGAAGACCGGCGTGCCCGCCGGAACGGCGAGGTCGATCCCGCCATGCACCCAGTTGAAGTTCTGCGTGATGCGGTAGTTGCGGTAGATCGGCGGGCTGACGGGCAGCGTGCCACCGTAGACCGGCTGGCGGCCACACGACCCTGGATCCCCGGCGGCAAAGGACGCGAAGCCCTGCGCCACGCTCACGCCGCCGGTGGTGGTTTCGCCCGTCGTTTCCTGCACGATGCCGGGGTCCCAGTAGATCGGCTCCTGCGATCCGGTGCCGCCCGGCACGATCAGGCGCAAGTTCTCCGGCAGGACCATATCCGGCGAGGCCCCGAACAGGTTGTTGAACTCCGAGTCGATGATGTCATACGGATCGACCGCGTACATCTCCGCGACTTCGCGGATCGTCTGCGGCTCGGTGACGGTGTGATATACGCCATCCACCGGCAGGATGTTCAGCTCCATGCCGACGCTCATCGCGTTGACGTAGAAGCGGTCGTTGGACCAGATGATCGTGGACTGGTCCAGGCCGAAGCGGTTGGCGATCGTCTGGAGGTTGTCGCCCGGCTCGACGGTGTAGGTGATGATCTGGTTGCGCGAGCGGGCCGGGAGGATGGTCAGCGGCGCGACCTCGCGCTGGACGGTGCCGCCCTCCGGCCCGGCGATGACCGGGCTTTCGAGCGCGGCGGCGATCTCGGCAGGGGCGGCGGTGGGCCGCGTCCAGTCGATGGGAGCAGGCTGCTCGACCGGCGGATCGGTCGGGAACGGCGTCGGATACTGGACGGACTCGATGCCGAGTGGGACGACGGTCGGGCGTTCGTCGGAGGGAAGCGGCGGCTGGGGCTGTTCCTCTTCCGGCTGTTGCAGGAACCGCCCGGCGATCAGCACGACGGCGACCGCCCCGGCAATCATGAGGCCGCTGGCGACCAGACGCTTCCACCGTGAGCGCCGGCGCTTTTGATAGCCTAGCGGCTGCGGCGAGACTTGCTCCACTCTGCCCACACTCTTATTCCTCCGCCCCCCAATGTGTCAACCATCACAATACGCGGCTTTTACGGCGCGGGATGGTACCGCGCCCTACTGCTTTTGGCAAAGCCGGGGAGGACGAGCGAAGGTCTGCGCGTGGCAGCGGGTTAAGGGGTTTCCTCGGTCAGTGTGATGATCCGGATCCGGCCTGCGAAGCGCTTCATATCCTCTCCTCGCGATTCAGCGAGAAGTCTGCGCCGGGTGATGCACTGACGATGATCGACTCAAACAACCGTTTCCGATCCTCGCCGGTCAGCGTCCGGCGCGCGGCAAGCTCCTGCAAGTGCGCCGCCAGCGCACGCTGCTCCGTGGGTGAGAGTTGTTCGGCCAGCTTCACCACTTCCTCATAGGCGACAGTTGGCATCGGTACATCCTCCTTGACTGGCCTCATTATACGCGATCACGCCCTTTCACTGGGAGGGCACAGGCAATCCAGACGCCGCGCATAGGCGCGGCAGGATCGCGTGCGGTATACTCGCCGTAGCCCCAATAGGGCAGGTAGTTGCATCGTTGTGCCTGATCCTCGATCATAATCGGTAGAATGGCGGGCCGCCGTATCGCGTCAGGCGGTCGTAGGCCGGGAGGTGTGCCAATGGTCAAAGCCCTGGTCACCGGGGGAACCGGATTCGTCGGCGCGCACGTCGCGCGGGCGCTGATCGAGCGCGGCTACACCGTGCGGATCCTGCGCCGCACGACGAGCCGCCTTGACCTGGTCGAGGACCTGGACTGCGAGCACGCGGTGGGCGACGTGATGGATTACGACTCGCTCGTCAGCGCGATGCAGGGCGTCGAGTGGGTGTTCCACACGGCGGCAGTGGCGGACTACTGGCGCAACGACCCGGCGCGGATCTACGCCGTCAACGTGGACGGGACCGCGAACGTGCTGCGTGCGGCGGAGGCGGCGGGCGTGCGCCGTGTGATCTTCACCAGCAGCGCGGCCTCCGTCGGGTACACGCGCGGCCTGAAGCCGGTGGATGAAACGGTGCGCTTCAACTACGACCAACACCGCACCCCTTACGGCCACAGCAAGTTCCTGGCCGAGGCGGAGGTCTTCCGCGCGATCCGGCGCGGGCTGGACTGCGTGATCCTCAACCCGGCGGTGATCATCGGCCCCGGCGACCTGAACCAGATCTCCAGCAGCGTCGTGGTGGAGATGGCGCGCGGCCACATCCCGCCGACCGTGCCGCCCGGCGGCGTCACGCTGATCGACGTGCGCGACGTGGCCGAGGCGCACGTCGCGGCGGCGGAGCATGGACGCACCGGCGAGCGGTACCTGTTGGGCGCGGTGGACCTGACGCACAAGGCGTGGCTGAAACTGACCGCCGACGCTTTGGGGCGCCGCATGTTCGCCGTGACGCTGCCCGCGTGGCTCGTCTACCTCGCCGCGTCGGTCGTGGACGTGCTGCGGCGGCTGGGCGTGAACGTGCCCGCCGAGGGCAACCAGCTCCGGCTCGGCACGCGCATGGTGTTCTTCGACGCGCGCAAGTCGTGGCAGGAGCTGGCCGAGCCGCGCATCTCGATCCGGCAGAGCCTGGAAGACACCGTCGCGTGGTACCGGGCGCGCGGTGTGATCTGAGCGGCGGAGCCGCACCAAGCGTATGGCCGACCAGCCCTCACTTCCCCTGGACCAGGTCATTCACGGCGACTGCCTGGACGTCCTCCAGACGCTGCCGGAGGCGTCCGTTGACCTGATCTTCGCGGACCCGCCCTACAACCTCCAGCTTCAGCAGGAGCTTTGGCGCCCCAACCTGACGAAGGTCGCAGCGGTCGATGCGGCGTGGGACCAGTTCGGCAGCCTCGCGGACTACGACGCCTTCACGCGGGCGTGGCTGCGCGCCTGTCGGCGCGTGCTGAAGCCGACCGGCACGATCTGGGTGATCGGGACGTATCACAACATCTTCCGCGTCGGCTCGATCCTGATGGACCTGGGTTACTGGATCCTGAATCAGGTCGTGTGGATCAAGACCAACCCGACGCCGAACTTCCGGGGCGTGCGCTTCACCAACGCGCACGAAACGCTGCTGTGGGCGCAGAAGGAGAAGGGCGCGCGCTACACGTTCAACTACCACGCGATGAAGGCGCTCAACGACGACCTCCAGATGCGCAGCGATTGGTGGCTGCCGACGTGTGTCGGGCCGGAGCGCATCAAGATCGACGGCAAGCGCGCGCACCCGACCCAGAAGCCGGAGGCGCTGCTCTACCGCGTGATCCTGTCCAGCTCGCACCCCGGCGACATCGTCCTCGACCCGTTCTTCGGCACGGGCACGACGGGCGCGGTCGCCAAGAAGCTGCACCGCCACTGGATCGGGATCGAGAAGGAGGGCGCGTATGTGCGCCTTGCACAAGAGCGCCTTGCGGCGGTCACGCCCTACGCCTCCCCGGACGTGATCTTCACCGAGCCGGAGCGCCGCCAGCGGCCCCGGGTGGCGTTCGGCGCGCTGCTGGAGCGAGGGCTGCTTGCGCCGGGCCAGACGCTTTACTTCGGCAGGCAGGGCGACGTGCGCGCGACGATCCTCGCCAGCGGGCACCTGCGCTGCAACGGGATGATCGGCTCGATCCACAAGGTCGGGCGCACGCTCAAGCAGGGGCCGTGTAACGGCTGGACGCACTGGTACTACGACGACCCGCTGACGGGCGAACGCCTGCCGATCGACGTGCTGCGCGAGGTCGTGCGCCAGCAGGACGGCATGGCGGATGGCACCGACGACCTGCCAGCCTGGGACGGCTGAGGCGCGCTCGTCAATTTGCACGAACTTCGCCGGACTGGTTGACACTTCCGCGCGACCGTGCTAACCTGATCAGCAATCGGGAGAGAGAACACGCAATGTCTCGGATGATCCAGCGCACGCTTAGCCTGAATACACCGCCACACGACGAGGTGTGGGGTCGGTTCGGCTATTTCTATTTTTATGCGTGCCATACCGGAGATCCGAGCTTGCCTGCTGGCGGTAGCCGCTAACCCGACCCAACGGAACAAGGGACAGGGCGCTGAGAGGACAAGCTCAGCGCCCTTTTTGTTTTTCGGTGCAGCGCCTGGATGGGCACCTGAACCAAAGGAGGATCGTCTTGAGTTCGACAAAGCTGGCCGCATCCTATTCCTGCCGGGGCGTGCGCGGCGCGATCACCGTCGAGGCGAACACGGCGGAGGCGATCCTCAGCGCGACGCGCGAGTTGTTGGAGGCGCTCGTCGAGGCGAACGAGATCGACCCGGACGACATCGGGAGCGTCCTGTTCACGACGACGACCGATCTCGACGCGGAATACCCGGCCGTCGCCGCCCGGCAGTTGGGCTGGGTGGACGCGCCGATCCTGTGCTTGCACGAGATGGCCGTGCCGCACGGCCTGCCGATGGTCCTGCGCGTGCTGATCATGTGGAACACGTCGCGTTCAGCGCGCGAGATCAAGCATGTGTACCTGCGCGACGCGTGGCAGCTCCGGCCCGACCGGGCCAGCGAGCTGTCGCGGTAGCGCGTTCGAGAGTTGCCGAGGCATTGTGAGATCACCGGGGAGCCGGTAAACGGGAGAAGAACCATGATCGTCGTCATGTCCACCAACGCCACCGCCCGCGACATCTCGGATGTGATCGCCCGCATCCGCTCGATCGGCTACGAGGTGCACCTGTCGCAGGGCAAGGAACGGACCATCATCGGGGTGATCGGGCGCGGGCGGCCCATCGACCGCGAGCAGATCGGGCTGCTGCCCGGCGTGCAGGATGTCGTGCCGGTGAGCCACCCCTACAAGATCGCCAGCCGCGAGTACCATCCCGACGACACGCTGATCCCGCTCAACGGGATCCAGGTCGGCGGCCCCGAGCTGGCGATCATCGCCGGGCCGTGCGCGGTCGAGAGCCGCGAGCAGATCATCGAGACGGCGTACGCGGTCCGCGAGGCGGGCGCCACGGCGCTGCGCGGCGGTGCGTTCAAGCCGCGCACGTCGCCCTACAGCTTCCAGGGGCTGGGCGAGGAAGGGCTGCGCTACCTGGCCGAAGCGCGCGAGCAGACCGGCCTGCCGGTCGTCACGGAGGTGATGGAACCGGCGCTCGTGCCGCTGTGCTGCGAGTACGCGGACGTGCTCCAGATCGGCGCGCGCAACATGCAGAACTACGCGCTGCTGCACGCCGTCGGCGAGAGCCAGCACCCGGTCCTGCTCAAGCGCGGCATGAGCAGCACGATCGAGGAGCTGCTGATGGCGGCGGAGTACATCCTCAGCCACGGCAACATGCGCGTCATGCTGTGCGAGCGCGGCATCCGCACCTTCGAGACGGCGACGCGCAACACCTTCGACCTGAACGCGATCCCGGTGCTCAAGCAGGCGTCCCACCTGCCCGTGATCGCGGACCCCAGCCACGCGGTCGGCAAGTGGGAGTACGTCGAGAGCGTGTCGCTCGGCGCGATCGCGGCGGGCGCGGACGGCGTGATCCTGGAGGTCCACCTGGACCCGGACCAGGCCGAGTCGGACGGGCGCCAGTCGCTCAAGCCGGAGCGGTTCGCCGCGCTGGTGCGCAAGCTGGCGCAACTGGCCCCGGTCGTGGGGCGGGCGGTTGCTGTGCCGAACCCGGCGGCCCGGCATGGATAACGGGTTGGATGGCTTTACGGTCCACATCGTCGGCCTGGGGCTGATGGGTGGCTCGCTGGCGATGGCCCTGCGCGGGACGTGCCGGCGCGTGACGGCGGAGGACCTCGACCGGGGCGTGCTGGACGCGGCCTTGCGCCAGGGCGTGATCGACGGCGCTGGTCC
>CAZGLU010000013.1:8377-12061 GCA_964526095.1 uncultured Anaerolineaceae bacterium
GTCCGGCCCCGGAGGCGGACATCACCGTGCTGGCGATCCCGGCTGACCGGCTGATCGACCTCATCCCGCGCCTCGACGTGGCGCCCGGCGGGCTGGTGATCGACCTGGGCAGCACCAAGACGCGTATCTGCGCGGCGCTGGACAGCCTGCCGCCGGACGTGCTGGCGGTCGGCGGGCATCCGATGTGCGGGCTGGCGGAGAACGGTTACGCCAACGCGGTCAGCACGTTGTACCGGGGCGCGCGCTTCGTGCTGTGCGAGACGGCGCGCACGACCGGCGAGGCGCGCGCGCGGGCGGAGGCGCTGGTGCGCGCCGTGGGCGCCATCCCGCTGTGGCTGGACCGGGCGCGGCACGATTACCTGACCGCGCTGACCAGCCACCTGCCGCACCTGCTCAGCTTCGCGCTGATGCGGCTGGCGATGGAGGTATCCGACGAGGACGCCACGTTGTACGACCTGGCGGCGGGCGGCTTCGACGGGGCGACGCGGCTGGCGCGCACCAACGAGGCGATGATCACGGGCATGTTCAGCACCAACGCCGAGCAGATCCGGCGGCTGCTGCCGCGCCTGTGCGCGGAGTTGCGCACGCTGGAGGCGCTGTTGGACGACGTGCCCGCCTTGCAGGGGGAGCTGCGCCGGATCGTGGAGGCGCGGCGGGCCTATACTGCGACACACGGGGAGCGGCTGATCACATGACGGGGACTGAGACACGTGCGACCATCCGGCCCGGCAGGGCGCTGCGCGGCGCGATCCGGGTGCCGGGCGACAAGTCGATCTCGCACCGCGCGCTGATCCTCGGCGCGCTGGCGGAGGGCGTCTCGCAGGTGCGCGGCTTCCTCCCGGCGGGCGACACACTGGCGACGCTGCGCGCCATGCGCGCGCTCGGCGTCACGGTCGAACAGCACGACGCACAGACGCTCACCGTACACGGGCGCGGGCTGCATGGCCTCGTCCCGCCCACTGCACCGATCGACTGCGCCAACGCCGGGACGCTGATCCGGCTGCTGGCCGGGGTGCTGGCCGGGCAGCCGTTCGCCAGCGTGCTCGACGGCAGCGACCAGCTTCGCCGCCGCCCCATGCGCCGCGTCACCGAGCCGCTGCGCGGGATGGGCGCGCAGATCGCGGACACGGACGGGCGCGCGCCGCTGCATATCGAACCGGCGCGGCTGCATGGCTTCACCTACGAGCTGCCCGTGCCGAGCGCGCAGGTCAAGAGCGCGGTGCTGCTGGCCGGGCTGTTCGCAGATGGCCCCGTCACGGTGATCGAGCCGGGACCGGCGCGCGACCACACCGAGCGTATGCTGCGCGGCATGGGCGCGGATGTGCGTATAGATGGCCCGTGCGTGACGCTGGCGCCCGGCGGGTCGCTCGCCCCGCTCGACGTGACCATCCCCGGCGATATGTCGTCCGCCGCGTTCCCGCTCGTCGCGGCGCTGCTGGCCGCGGAGGGTGAGGTGCGGATCGAGGGCGTGGGCGTCAACCCGACGCGCACCGGCATCCTCGACGTGCTGCGCGCGATGGGGGCGCGGGTCACGCTGGCGAACCCCCGCGACGAGGCGGGCGAGCCGGTCGCGGATCTCGTCGTGCGCCGGGCGGCCCTGCGCGGGGCCGAGATCGGCGGCGACCTGATCGTGCGCGCCATCGACGAGTTCCCCGCGCTGATGGTCGCCGCGACGCAGGCCGAGGGCGAGACGCTCGTCACCGGGGCGGAGGAGCTGCGTGTCAAGGAAACGGACCGCATCGCGGTCATGGCGGGCGAGCTGCGCAAGCTCGGCGCGCAGATCGAGGAACGCCCGGACGGCTTCCGGGTCGTCGGGCCGCAGCGGCTGCGCGGCGCGACGGTGCACGGCCACGACGATCACCGCGTCGCGATGGCGCTGGCCGTCGCCGGGCTGGTCGCCGACGGGGAAACGGTCGTGGACGACGCGCGCTGCATGGACGACTCGTTCCCCGGCTTCGTCCCGACCCTGCGCGCCCTGGGAGCGGACATCTCATGACCCCCGCCGCGCGCCGTCTCCCGCCTCCTTCCTCATGGGCCTTTTCTCCTCCTCTCCAACTTGATTGGAGAGGGGGCCGGGGGGTGAGGTCTGCACCATGACCGCGCGCGTGGGGTTACTCGGCTGGCCGGTGGCGCACAGCGTCTCTCCGCCCATGCACAACGCCGCCTTCGACGCGCTGGGGCTGGACTGGCGCTACGATCGCGTGCCCGTCCCGCCGGAGGAGTTGGAGGGCACGATCGCGCGGCTGGTTGCAGAAGGCTGGCGCGGCTTCAACGTCACCATCCCCCACAAGCAGGCCGTGATGCGGCACCCGCTCGTCTCCTCGGTCAGCCCGGCAGCGGGGGCCATCGGCGCGGGGAATACGCTGGTCGTGGGTAGTGATGGCTCGCTGCATGTGGATAATACCGACTGGCGCGGCTTTCTGGACGACCTGCGCGCGCATGGGGTGGACGTCTCCGGCGCGGCCTGCGTGATCCTGGGCACGGGCGGCAGCGCGCGGGCGGTGCGCTACGCCCTGGAGCAGGCGGGCGCGGCGCAGGTGACGGGGGTCAGCCGCACGCCCGGTGACGGCCCGCAGACGGTCGGCTACGCGGACCTGCCCCGCCTCGTGGAACGCGCGGCGCTGGTGGTGAACTGCACGCCGCTCGGCATGTGGCCTGCGGTCGACGGCTCGCCCTGGCCGGAGGGTGCCCCGATCCCGCCGCACCTTGTCGTGGTCGATCTGGTTTATAATCCCCCGCACACCCGCCTGATGCGCCAGGCGGAGGACGCCGGGGCGCGGGCCATCGGCGGGCTGGGGATGCTCGTGCGGCAGGGCGCGCACGCCCTCGCCGCGTGGACCGGCGTCGCCCCGCCGCTCGACGTGATGGCCGCCGCCGCACGCGCCGCGCTGGATGGGCATCAGACTCCGTCAAGGCAAGGCGGGTGACGTGTGTTTAAGGCAGACCTCACCCCCTGGCCCCCTCTCCAATCAAGTTGGAGAGGGGGAAGGTCGCCCCGCGAACCGGGGTGAGGCGGGCATCGGCCTTCTGCCCTCCTTCTCCCCTCGCCATCTCCGAATGGAGAGGGGAGAAGGGGTCGGGGGATGAGGGGTGAGGTACCGCCCGCAGGATTTTTTCCGTATCACAACTTTATGTATCACGACGCTTGAGGAGCGTGGACCTGATGGAAGCTAAGATCGCGGAGAACCTCGTCGACGAACTGCGCTGGCGGGGATTGGTATACGACATGACCGAGGGCGCGGCGGAGGTGCTCGCCACGCAGAAAGTGACCGCTTACATCGGCTTCGACCCGAGCGCCGACAGCCTGCATATCGGGCACCTGCTGCCGATCATGGTGCTGGTTCACCTTCAGCGCCACGGCCACAGCCCGATCGCGCTTGCGGGCGGCGGCACGGGGATGATCGGCGATCCGAGCGGCAAGACGAAGGAGCGCCAACTGCTGGACGAGGAGCAGCTTCAGCATAACGTCGAGTGCATCAAGAAGCAGCTTGTCCACTTCCTCGACTTCGACCGGCCCGGCAACCCCGCGCGCCTCATCAACAACGCCGACTGGCTGCGCCCGCTCAACCTCCTCGACTTTCTGCGCGACATCGGCAAGCACTTCACCGTCAACTACATGCTGGCGAAGGAGTCGGTCCGCTTGCGGCTGGAGAGCGAGGAGGGGATCTCGTTCACCGAGTTCAG
>CAZGLU010000013.1:12071-13645 GCA_964526095.1 uncultured Anaerolineaceae bacterium
CTTCCAGATGGGCGGCAGCGACCAGTGGGGGAACATCACGGCGGGCATCGCGCTGATCCGTAAGGTGGCCGAGGCGGAAGCGCACGGCGCGGTCGTGCCGCTGGTGACGACCAGCGCGGGGACGAAGTTCGGCAAGACCGAGGCCGGGGCGGTGTGGCTCGATCCGCGCCGCACGTCGCCCTACCGCTTCTACCAGTTCTGGCTGAACACGCCCGACGACGACGTGGTGCGCTACCTGAAGTACTTCACCCTGCTCACCTACGACGAGATCGCGGAGCTGGAGCGCGCCGTCCAGACCGAGCCGCACCTCCGCGCCGCGCAGACGCGGCTGGCGGAGGAGGTGACGCGCACCGTGCACGGCGAGGAAGGGCTGGCCCGTGCCCGCGCCGCGACCGAGGTGCTGTTCGGAGATCGCGACCTGGAGGGCCTGAGCGCCGACGAGTTGGTGGACATCTTCGCGGAGGTGCCGTCCTGCACCGTGTCGCGCGGTGAGCTGGCGGGCGAGGGCATGAGCGTCGTGGATCTGGGGCTGCACTGCGGCCTGGACCGCTCGAAGAAGCAGGTCCGCAACCTGATCGAGAGCGGCGGGCTGTACGTCAACAGCCGCCGCGTCGAGGCCGTCGAGCAGCGGCTCACCCTTGCGGACGCCATCGAGGGCCGCGTGATCGTGCTGCGCAAGGGTCGCAAGCAGTACGCGCTGGTGCGTGTGGAGGAAGCCTAAGTGCTGCGCTTCCTGACCGCCGGCGAGAGCCACGGCCCGCTGCTGACCGCCATCCTCGACGGGATGCCCGCCGGGCTGCCGCTCGCGCCCGACGACCTGAACCGCGAGATGGCGCGCCGCCAGCAGGGCTACGGCAGCGGCGGGCGCATGCAGATCGAGCAGGACCGCGCCCAGGTTACGGGCGGCGTGATGAATGGCCACACGACCGGCGGGCCGATCAGCATCGTGATCGAGAACCGCGACTGGAAGAACTGGGCCGAGAAGGACATCACGCCGATGACCACGCCGCGCCCCGGCCACGCCGACCTGACCGGCGCGATCAAGTACGGCTACCGCGACCTGCGCCTGAGCCTCGAACGCGCCAGCGCGCGTGAGACGGCGGCGCGCGTTGCGGTCGGCGCGATCTGCAAGCGGCTGCTGGCCGAGTTCGGCATCGTCGTGGGCGGCTACGTCACCGCCATCGGCGGCGAAGTGGCGGACCTGCCTGACCCGCCGGACTACCCGGCGCGCTTCGCGGCGGCGGAGGCGTCCGAGGTGCGCTGCCCGGACCCGGCGGCGTCCGAGCGGATGCAGGCCGCGATCCGGCAGGCCAAGATCGACAAGGACACGCTCGGCGGCGTGGTGGAGGTCGTCGCGCTGAACCTGCCGCCCGGCCTGGGCACGCACGTCCAGCACGACCGGCGGCTGACCGCGCGCCTCGCGGCGGCGGCGTGCAGCGTGCAGAGCATCAAGGGCGTGGAGATCGGCCCGGCGTTCGAGAACGCGGCGCGGCGCGGGACGCAGGTCCACGACGCGATCGCGCGTGACGAGGATGGGCGGCTGGTCCGCACGACCAATCGCGCGGGCGGGCTGG
>CAZGLU010000013.1:13655-14180 GCA_964526095.1 uncultured Anaerolineaceae bacterium
ACTGGAGTTCAGACGTGTGCTCTTCCGATCTCGCGCGGACGGGACGCTCGCGCGCACGTCGAACCGTTCCGGCGGGCTGGAGGGCGGCATGACGACCGGCGCGCCGCTGGTCGTCCGTGCGGCGATGAAGCCGATCAGCACGACGCTCACGCCGCTCGACACGGTGGACCTCGCCACCGGGCAGCCCGCGCACACCGTCTACGAGCGCAGTGACTTCTGTGCGACGCCGCGCGCCGTGCCCGTGCTGGAGGCCGTGATCGCGTTCGTGCTGGCCGACGAGCTGCTGATCAAGCTCGGCGGCGACAGCCTGGCCGAGATCCGCCCGCGCTTCGCCGCGCTGCGTCAGGGCCGCGTGGACGAGCTGCCGATGGACAACGTGCCCTGGCACTTCGGCTACGACGCGTGGCTGTAGGGGGCCGACCCTGGCCGCGCGGTGAGCGGGTTTTTAACCCGCCCACTACGGGACGCGCTGAGATTGGCTTGTGCTCCCCCTCTCCAACTTGATTGGAGAGGGGGCCGGGGGGT
>CAZGLU010000013.1:14190-16940 GCA_964526095.1 uncultured Anaerolineaceae bacterium
CCCGCCCCTACTCGCCTTTGCTAACGGCTAACCGCTAATGGCTAACCGCTAACCGCTGAATCGCTAACGACCATGCGCAACATCGTCCTGGCAGGCTTCATGGGCACCGGCAAGACCACCGTCGGCGGGATCGTCGCGGCGCGCACCGGGCTGGCCTTCGTCGATACGGACGACGTGATCGAGGCGCGGGCAGGCCGCACCATCGCGGACATCTTCGCGACGCAGGGCGAGGCGGCCTTCCGCACGCTGGAGGCCGAGGTCTGCGCGGAACTGGCGGCGGGCCGCGGGCAGGTGATCGCGACCGGCGGCGGCGCGCTGTTGAACCCGCGCACCTTCGACACGCTGGCCGCGGGCAACCTGCTGGTCGGCCTGACCTGCGACCTGGACGAGATCGTGCGGCGCGTGGGCGGCGATCCGCTGCGGCCCCTGGCCCGCGACGGTCGGGCGCGGCTGGCCCGCCTGCTGGACGAGCGCCGCGCGGCGTATGCGCGCATCCCGCACCAGATCGACACCACCCACCTGGACCCGGCGCAGGCCGCCGAGGAGGTCATTCGCTTATGGCAGCAGCACACCTGACCGTTCGGGGCGCGGCGCACACCTACGCGGTGCACGTCGAGCCGGGCGCGCTCTCGGAACGCCTGCCCCGGTTCGTCGCGGCGGGTGGCTTCTCGCGTGCCATCGTGATCACCAACGACACGCTCGCCCCGCTCTACGGCGCGGCGCTGGCGGAGCGCCTGCCCGGTGGCGCGCTGCTGACCGTGCCCGACGGCGAGCAGCACAAGACGCTCGACACGCTGCGCACCCTGTACGACGGCCTGCTCGAGTGCGGCGCGGACCGGGCCAGCGTGGTCGTGGCGCTCGGCGGCGGCGTGATCGGGGACCTGGCGGGCTTCGCGGCGGCGTCGTTTATGCGCGGGATCGCGCTCGTCCAGGCGCCGACCTCGCTGCTGGCGATGGTCGATTCGAGCCTCGGCGGCAAGGTCGGCGTGGACCTGCCGCAGGGCAAGAACCTCGTCGGCGCGTTCAAGGACCCCCTCGCCGTGTTCGCGGACACGGCCACCCTCGCCACGCTGCCGGAGGTCGAGTTTCGCTGCGGGCTGGCGGAGGTCGTCAAGGCGGCGCTGATCGGGGACCCCGACCTGCTGGCGCACATCGAGGCCGAGGGGCCGCAGCCGGTCGAGGACATCATCGAGCGCGCGGCGGCGGTCAAGATCGACGTCGTGCAGCGGGACCGGCTGGAAAGCGGGCCGCGCGCGTTCCTCAACCTCGGCCACACCTTCGGCCACGCGCTCGAGCAGGCCAGCGGCTACGCGTGGCGGCACGGCGAGGCGGTGGCGCTCGGCACGGTGGCGGCGGCGCGCCTTTCCGAACGGCTGGGCCTGTGCGCGCCCGGTTTGGCGGACCGGGTAGAGGCGATCCTGCGCGGGCTGGGGCTGCCGGTGCGCTACGGCGGCCTGTCGCCGGAACGGATCTGGGACGCCATGGGCCACGACAAGAAGTGGCAGGGCGGGGCGGCGACGTTCGTCCTACTCGAAGGGATCGGTCAGCCGGTGGTGCGGCGCGGCGTGGCCCGCTCGGACGCCGTCGCCGTGCTGGACGCGCTGCGGGAGGACGCATGAACATCCTGGTGCTGCATGGCCCCAACCTGAACCTGCTCGGCACGCGCGAGCCGGACGTCTACGGCGCGGTGACGCTCGACGAGATCAACGGCCTGCTGGAGGCTTACGCCGCCGAGCACGGCGCGGCGCTGCGCGTCCTGCAAAGCAACCACGAGGGCGCGCTGATCGACGCGCTGCACGAGGCGCGCGGCTGGGCGGACGGCGTGATCATCAACCCCGGCGGCTACACGCATACCAGCGTCGCCCTGCGGGACGCGATCGCGTCCGTGGCGCTGCCTACCATCGAAGTGCACCTCTCCAACATCCACGCCCGCGAGCCGTTCCGCCATACCTCGTTGATCGCGCCGGTGTGCATCGGGCAGATCAGCGGCCTGGGCTGGATCGGCTACCGGCTGGCGTTGGAGGCGCTGCTCGCCCGCGCGGCGCACTGAGCGCCCGCCCTCTCCCCCGGTGAGGTGGCATTTTTCTAGCCGACCCTTGCTATAATCCTTAGTAAGCAGGCGGGCAGGCGGGGAAAACGCAGCACCGAACCCTGACCCACGCGCAAGGTGTGGCCCTGATTGCCTCGCTTCCCGCCGGTGTAGCGTGGCTGCGGCGCGTGTGCATGAAGGACCGTCATGGATTTCTGGCGAGATTTTCCCGGACCCAACGCAGGCTACGTCCTGGAGTTGTACGAGCGTTACCGGGCCGACCCCGGCGCGGTGGACGCCGAGACGCGCGCCTTCTTCGAGCGCTGGACGCCGCCGCGCGACGGTAACGGCGTCGCCCCGGTGGTCGAGGCCATCGTCGCCGGGCAGGCGCTCGACCTCGACAAGGTCATGGGCGTGGTCAACCTCGCCCAGGCGATCCGGGGCTTCGGGCACCTCGCGGCGCAGCTCGACCCGCTGGGGAGCGAGCCGCCCGGCGATCCGTCGCTGGCGCTGGAGGCGCACGGCCTGACCGAGGCCGACCTGCACGACCTGCCGGCCTCGCTGGTCGGCGGCCCGGTCGCGCAGACGTCCGCGAACGCCGCCGAGGCGATCGCGAAGCTGCGCGCGATCTATTCCTCCACCACGGGCTACGATTACGACCACATCACCGTGCCGGAGGAACGCGAATGGCTGCGCGACGCGGCGGAGGGCGGGCGCTTCC
>CAZGLU010000014.1:0-16811 GCA_964526095.1 uncultured Anaerolineaceae bacterium
CACCCTATCCTACACTCTTTCCCTACACGACGCTCTTCCGATCTCCACGACCCGAACGACTACGAGATCGGCGGGCGCCACAACCTGCCCGTGATCAACATCATGAACACGGACGCCACGCTCAACGAAAACGCCGGACCTTACGCCGGGATGGATCGCTTCAAGGCCCGCAAGGCGCTGTGGCGGGACATGGAGGCCGCGGGCCTGACCATCCGCGTGGAGCCACACACCCACGTCGTCCCCCGCTCGCAGCGCGGCGGCGAGATCGTGGAGCCGATGGTCAGCACGCAGTGGTTCGTGAAAATCCAGCCACTCGCTGACAAAGCCATCGCGGCGGTACGCGACGGGCGGATCCGCATCGTGCCGGAGCATTTCGAGCGCGTGTACTTCAACTGGATGGAGAACATCGAGGACTGGTGCATCAGCCGCCAACTGTGGTGGGGGCACCGCATCCCGGCGTGGCACTGCGCGGCCTGCGGCGAGATCACCGTCGCCCGCGAGGACCCGACCCACTGCGCCCACTGCGGCAGCGACCGCATCACGCAGGACCCGGACGTGCTGGACACGTGGTTCAGCAGCGGGCTGTGGCCCTTCAGCACGCTTGGCTGGCCGGAGGACACGCCCGACCTGCGGCGCTACTACCCGACGGACATCATGGAAACGGGCTACGACATCCTGTTCTTCTGGGTGGCGCGCATGATCATGATGGGTCTGTGGTTCACCGACAAGATCCCGTTCCATACCGTCTACCTGCACGGCCTGGTCCGCGACGAGCACGGCCGCAAGATGAGCAAGTCGTATGGCAACGTGATCGATCCGATTGAGACGGTGGACAAGTACGGTGCGGACGCGCTGCGCTTCACGCTGCTGACCGGCAGCTCGCCCGGCAACGACCTGAATCTGGCCGAGAGCCGCATCGAGTACAGCCGCAACTTCGGCAACAAGCTGTGGCAGATGTCCCGCTTTGTGTGGAGCAACCTGAACGGCTACACCCCGCGCCCGCCGGACGTCACCGCGCTCGACCTGCCGGACCGCTGGATCCTCAGCCGCCTGTCGAAGCTGATCAGCAGCGTGGACCGGCTGTTCGAGACGTACCAGTACGGCGAGGCGGGGCGGCAGATCCTCGACTTCCTGTGGAGCGAGTTTGCGGACTGGTACGTGGAGATCAGCAAGAATGCGCTCTACGGCGAGGACCGGGCCGCGCGCGAGCGCACGCTTGACGTGCTGCATTTCGTGCTGGACCGCGCGCTGCGCCTGCTGCACCCGTACATCCCGTTCATCACGGAGGCCATCTGGGGCTACCTCGCCACGGACGAGACGCCGCTGATCCTCGCGGCATGGCCCACCGCCGACCCGTCGCACGTGGACGACGAGGCCGAGGCAGCCTTCGCGATCCTGGTCGAGTTGGTGCGCGGCATCCGCAACGTGCGCGCCGAGTACCGCGTCGAACCGGCACGGCGCATCACGGCGCACGTCCAGGCCGACGCCCACCGCGACCTGCTGGACGCCCAGCGCGGGCTGTTTGCCCGGCTGTGCAACGTGGGCGAGATCGACCTCATGCCGCCGGGCAGCAGCGCGCCGGAGCGCGCGGCGACGGTCGTCGCCGCCGACGTAACGGTGTACCTACCGCTGGCCGATATGGTGGACCTCGACGCCGAGCGCGAGCGCCTGCGCCGCGAGCTGGACGAGTTACAACAGCAGATCGCGCGGTCGGAGAGCCTGCTCCAAAACGAAAACTTCGTGACGCGTGCCAAGCCGGAGGTAGTGCAGCGCGAGCGCGACAAGCGCGACGCTCTCGCCGCCAGCCGTCAGGCCGTCGAGGAACGCCTCGCGGCCCTCACCGACTGAGGAACCCGAAACAGCGCGGGCGGTTCGATGAGCCGCCCGCATCCTTTTACGTTGATATGTTGATCAGCGCCCCGCCTTACGGCGGCGTCTGCCCGTCCCGCACCATCTTCAGGTACAGCGTGCGTCCCGCCTCCTGGGCGGCTTGGCGCACCGACGGGTCGGGATCGCTGTGATACAACGCCTCAAGTGTCTTATAGGCTTCGGTCGCCTCCAGCAGCGCAAGCTCCCGGATCGAGCGGATCCGCACGTCCGGGTTCTTGTCGTTCAAACGCGCCAGATGGTAGGCGATCAGGCGTTCCGTGGCCGACATGCTGCCCTATGCTCCCTCGTTATCGCGTCCTGGACCCGGCGGACCGCTTCGCCTCGGCGCGGGCGAGGATCTCTGCGGCCTGCTGGCGCTCGGCCTCCGACGGACCGCTGCTCTCCCACGCCTTCCGCACCGCGCTGTAATAGATCGCCTTGCCAGCCTGCTGCGCTGCCAACCGCAGTTCGGGGTCCGGGTCCGTCGCGAAGATCTCGGCCAGTGCGGGCAGCGCGCCGGGGTGCCCTAGCAGCTCCAACGCACGGATGGCGTCGGCGCGGGCCTGTTGGTCGCCGGCTTCCGCCAGCCGCCCCAACCAGACGCGCAGTGTCACGTCATGTTCCTGCATGGCGCTCACTCCGGGGTCAGGTACGTCAGGCCCGCGTCCAGCAGGTCGCTGAAGTCAGCCGGGCCATCCACGCTCAGAACCGGTTGCCCGGCGGGTGCCGGAAGCCCGGCGGGGGCATCCGCGGCTTCCTCTGGTGTGGACCGGGCCGCACGCAGGGCTTCGTCCAGTTCGCGGCGATACGCCTGCTCCAGGGCGTAGTTGCTCGCCCGGCTCAGGTCGGCGCGCGTGGCCTCCAACTCGAGTTCGGAAAGGAACGCCTCCTCCCGCTCGTTCACCGGCTTCGGCGCAAACAGCGCCTCGACCGCCGCCCGCGTCGAATGGCCCCGCTCGTGGGCCTGGCGGAGGATGGCTTCGGCCCAGGCCGCGACCTCGCGCACACCCGGCTCCGGGTCATGGCTGGCGATCCACGCCACCGCACGCAGCGCCTGCGTTTCCTCAACCATCGCCAGGATGCGCAGTGCGCTCACCCGCACGCGCGGGTCGCCGCTCTTAAGCAGCCGGGGCAGCCCGCCGATATCGAATCCCGTTTCCATACGGCGTAGTATAGGCAACTGTGGCGTTCCGCGCCATCTCACAGCGCGCGGCTCCGTGCTATATCCGTGCTATAATCCGACGCCGTTGCATTCATGTCGCCGCAGGCGCGCCCACGCCGCGCGAAGACGCATCGGGATGCAGGGCTGCGCGCATCTGTTGTGAACAGTTGGGCCGCTGCGGACGGTCGCCAGAAGGGAACCGAGTCTCGTGATTCAGCAAGCCGTGATCCTGGCGGCGGGGCGTGGCAAACGCCTCGGCCAACTCACCCAGGAACGCCCCAAATCCATGCTACCGGTGCTGGGCAAGCCGATCGTCGCCCGCGTGATGGACCGCATGCGCGAGGCGGGGATCCACCGCTTCGTGATCGTGGTGGGCGAGCAGGACGGCGACATCGCCGCCTACCTCGACCGGGCTGGCTACCCCGGCGCCGAGGTCCGGTTCGCCGTCCAGGCAGTGCCCACCGGCACGGTCGATGCGCTCCTGCTTGCGGCGCCGTACCTCGACGGCCCGTTCCTGCTCACGGCTGTGGACAACCTGACCTCGCCCGCCCACATCCAGAACCTGATCACCACCTTTGCGGAGCGTCCGGATCACCTCGCGGTGCTGAGCCTGCTCACGGCCAGCCCCGACGAGATCCGCAAGTCGTCGGGCGTCGTGCTTCAGAACGGCGCCGTGGCGCAGATCGAGGAAAAGCCCATGCAGCCGCGCGGGTCGTGGCTGTCGTTCATGCTCTACGCCTTCGCGCCGGATTACCTGAACTACCTGCCCGGCGTGGCCGTGTCATCCCGTGGCGAGCGCGAGCTGGTGAGCGCCATCGAGGCGGGCATCCGGGACGGGCGTCGCGTTGGCTACGTGGTCGCGGACTGGCGGCTGCACCTCACGCGCGAGCTGGACCTGCTCGCCATCAACCAGCAGTTCCTGCGCGAGGGGCGCGACGCGGACGTGTTGAGCGAGATCCCTCCAACGGCGCGTATCATCCCACCCGTGCGCATCGATCCGGGCGTGCAGGTCGGCCCGGATGTACAGATCGGCCCGTACGTTTATTTGGAGGCCGGGGCCGTCGTCGAGGGTGGCGCCGCCCTGCGCGAAACGGTTGTGTTGCGCGGTGGAAGGGTTCGCGCGGGCGACCGCTGCGAGCATGAGATCATCGCACGGGGGGTCCGGCTGTCCGCCAATGGTCAGCCCGTAGCGCAGGGCTGATCCCCTCCCCCACGAGAAACGAAGCAGGCGGCCGTCGTGGCCGCCTGTCGTTTTCGAAGATAGGTTTTCGTATGCCTTGCGCCCTGCCCTGCCGGACTACTGTTCCAGCAGGCGGTCCATTTCCGCGCGGTTGAACCCCACGACGATCCGCCCGTTGATATCGATCACGGGCACGCCCTGCTGCCCACTGCGGCGCACCATGTCGCGTGCAGCGACCGGGTCCCGGCTCACATCCACATCCTGGAACCGGATACCCCGCTGGCGGAGGTACTGCTTGGCGTGGTTGCAGTGCGGGCAGGATGGCGTACTGAAGACGATGACGCGCTTCTTTTTCTTTGTTTCGGTGTCTTTAGCCATGGTCCCTCACGTGCTGCCTTCCTTATGACTATACGAAGTCATATAACGCTATCCCTGGTTAGATGCAGGCCGCGCCGCCCCGGTCGCATCCGCCCCCGCATCACCCCTGCGTGTCGCCCGGTGCCGGTTTGTAATACTGCTTCAGATCCAGGACGGAGTACAGGCGCTCGCGCACGGCGTTCGGCATATCGGGTGCCGGAAGCTCCCGGTACAGCGAGATCGTCTTCTCCAGCGTGTTGACCACAATACGGCAGTTCTCACAGATCGCCATGTGCGCTTCCAGCTCACGACACAACTCGTCGCTCAGCTCACCCTCCACGTAGTCGGACAGGCTTTCCAGGTAGCGCCGGCACGTGCTTCGATCGTGATGGTGGTGGCCGGGTTCGCTCATGCCTCACCTCGATTCCGGGACTCCGCAATCACCGGGCCGTGTGCAAAATAGGCGCTCAATCGCTCGCGCAGCTTCAGGCGCGCGCGCATCAGGCGGCTCTTGACCGCCGGAACGGACAGGTTTAGCGCCTCGGCCGTTTCCTCAGTCGAAAGCCCCTCGATGTCCCGCAGAACGAACACACCGCGCAGCGTCGCCGGCAGGTCATCGATCGCTCGTGCCATCTCCTGCCGCGCCTCGTCACGCAGGAGATCTTCCTCCGGCAGGCAGCAGAAGTCGAAGAACTGCCGGGGCAGCAGGTCCCCGTCGTCCCGCTCGATCGGCTCGTCCACGGACACCTGCTCCGGTTCCTTGCGCCGCAGCCGCATGAGCGCCGCGTTGGACGCGATCCGGTACAGCCACGTGCTCAGGCTGGAACGCGCCTGGAACTGGTCGATCGACTTGAACGCGCTCATGAACGTCTCTTGCAAGACGTCCTCCGCATCGGCCTCATTGCCCATCATCCGCAGCGCGAGCCGGTAGATCCGCGCCGCGTTTTCTTCCACAAGTTGGGCATAAGCCGCCTCGTCCCCGGCACGCAGCCGCTCGAGCAGCGCTGCATCCGCGTCATGCGATGGTTGTGACATAGGCACTCGCTAGGGTGTGATACGCACCAGAGGCGCCCGACTGCGCCAACCGGATATTACCGTACCGCTGCCCTCAACTCAAACGTGCCAATGTCCCTCTAATGTAGGTAGTGTAGGTAGTTAGATGTGAGTCCGCGCCGGAGGTTGCGACGAACCTGCGGCGGCTGCATCTGAACAAGTGCCCGCGAACAACGGGTATGGCTTACAATCTGAGTGGACCTAACCGATAGTGAAGGGATACAGGCATGGCAAGCAAGAAGAGTTCACGGGTCGTGCTGCGCGATGACATGATCTTTACCGGCTACAGCAGCAACGGCTACAGCATCCCCCTGGACGCCAGACCGTCGGTGGGCGGGCATGACGCGGGCATCTCCCCGGTGGAGCTGGTATTGACCAGCCTGGCCGGGTGCACGGCGATGGACGTCCTCAGCATCCTGCGCAAGAAGCAGGAGGACATCACCGGCATGGAGGTCTATGTCGAGGGTGAGCGCGCCGACGACCACCCGCGCATCTATACGGATATCACCGTACACTTCACCATCAAGGGGCGCAACGTCAAACAAGCGTCGGTCGAGCGCGCCATTGAGCTTTCACACGAGAAGTATTGCAGTGTTTCGGCCATCTTGAAGCCAACCGCCAACGTGGTTTATAGTTATGAGATTGTCGAAGAAGGCGAGGTAAAACCCGAGCCTGTCGCACATTGACGGAGGCGATCTCATGAACCGCGCGGAGGCCTGGCAGTTGGTCACCGAATGGACGCAATCCCCCAGCCTGATCCGGCACATGCTCGCCGTGGAGGCGGCTATGCGCGCCTACGCACGGCACTTCGGCGCCGACGAGGAGTTATGGGGCGTCACCGGCCTGCTGCACGATTTCGACTATGAGCGCTATCCGGACATGACCGCTGCCGACGGCCACCCGTTCACCGGCATGCGCGTCCTGCGCGAGCGGGGCGTTGACGCGACGATCATCGACGCGATCGCCGCGCACGCCTCGGAACGGACCGGCGTCATGCCCACCACGCCGCTTCAGAAGACGCTCGTCGCCGTGGACGAGCTGACCGGCTTCCTGACCGCCGTAGCCCTGGTCCGTCCCAGCAAGGACATCCGCGACATCACCAAGATCAAGTCGATCCGCAGCAAGTGGAAGGACCGTGCCTTCGCGGCGGCGGTAAACCGCCAGGAGATCGAGCACGCCGCCGCCGAGTTGGGCGTTGACCTGTGGGAGGAGCACGTGCCGCGCGTCCTACAGGCGATGCAGGCCATCGCGGACGATCTGGGCCTCGCGGGCACCAACGACAGCGCAGCCGAAGCGTAGCGCAAGACGCCGGGGCAGCGCCCTGCTGTCCCGGCACCCCTCGATCACCCGCCCCTGCCGGGCGATCCGCCAGCCCGGAAGATACGACGTTTGGCCTTCCTCACAGGGCCAAGTGCCACTTGATATTGACCCTCCTTAGCGTTATCATGACGCGGCTTGACCAAGAGTTTTCAAGAAGATCGGTTATTGCCTCAGCCGCCTTCAACAACGCTTAATCCTGCTTGAGAGGAAAAAAGTCATGAGAGGGTATCGCCTCTGGCTGGTGGTTATCGTGCTGATCGCGGCTGCCTCGGCGTGGGTCGCGCTACCCGACAACCCCGGCATCCACCTGGATTGGAACAATGACGGGGATTACGATGATCCCTTCGAGATGAACAAGGATCTCAAGGTCGTTCAAGGGCTGGACCTACAGGGCGGCTCGCGCGTGATGCTCGAGGCGGCGCTAGATCCCAGCGAGTACGACGACAGCACCATGGACCAGGCGGTGCAGCGCGTCGAGCGGCGCGTCAATGGCCTGGGCGTGACGGAAGCTGTGGTCCAGAAGCAAGAGGGCGGCCGCATCATCGTGGAGCTGCCAGGCGTGCGCCAGCAGTCGGTCGCGTTCGACGCGATCAAGTCCACCGGCCTGCTGGAGTTCGTCGATTTCCGCTCCGTAGCCGCCGGACAGTACCAGGAGGGAGACTGCATCCTGACGACGGAGCAGGTCCGGCTGGCCGAGGCGCGTTTGCCCGAAGGTGAGGAGCCGCTCGCCTACTCGGAATATACCTGCCCCAGCGAAACGGCCGGTGAAGACGCCGAAGAGCCGGCGGCGCTGCGGCCCGATGGCACCCCATACGAGACGATCATGACCGGCGCCGGGCTGTCCGACGCGGCCGCGACCACGTATGGCACCATCGGCACCGCCTGGGCGGTCAACTTTACACTGCGCAGCGGCGGCGAGAATGTGGACAAGTTCATCAACTACGTCGCCACCAGCGCCAACCGGCCGATGGCGATCGTGCTCGACGGGCGGCTGGTGTCCTACCCCACGATCCAGTCGGACCTCGCCAGCGCCGCCGCGGCGGGCACGATGGACGGCGGCATCATCACCGGCGACTTCACACGCGAGGAAGCGAACGTGCTGGCCGCGCAGTTGAAGTACGGCGCGCTGCCCATCCCGCTGGATATCATCGCCTTCGACACCATCGGCCCGACGCTGGGTGAAGTCTCGGTACAGCGCTCGATCCGCGCAGGCATCATCGGCGTGCTGACGGTCCTGACGTTCATGATCATCTATTACCGCGTGCCGGGGGTCGCGGCGGCGCTGGCGTTGCTCCTGTTCACGCTGATCAACTTCGCGCTGTTCAAGTTCATCCCGGTCACGCTCAGCCTACCGGCGATCATCGGCTTCCTCATATCGATCGGCACCGCTGTCGACGGTAACATCCTGATCTTCGAGCGCATGAAGGAGGAGCTGCGCAACGGGCGCACGATGGAACGCGCCATCGACGCCGGCTTCGACCGCGCCTGGACCTCCATCCGCGACTCCAACATCTCGACGATCATCATCTGCCTGATCCTGTACTTCTTCGGCAGCGCCTTCGGCGCCAGTGCGGTACGTGGCTTCGCCATCACGCTGGGCATGGGCCTGGTGATCAACCTGTTCACCGCCGTCATCGCCACGCGCGTGTTCCTCCACACCCTGGTGCTGGCTATCGGCGCCCAGTTGCGCACACACCAGCGGCTGCTCGGCGTCTAGGCGCTCTGAAGGGAGACAACGCATCATGTTCCGATTCGCACAACGCCGCAAGCTTTACTTCCTGATCTCGGCGGCTGTGATCATCCCCGGCATCCTGGCCATGATCGTCTCGACGCTGGAGCATGGCTCGCCCGTACGCCTGAGCATCGACTTCACGGGCGGCACCATCGCGGAGGTCTCGTTCGTGGAGGACGTCGGTGAGCAGGCCGTGCGGGATGCCCTGACCGAGTTCGGCCTGGACGATATCGTGGTCCAGCGCCTGAACCCGATCCCCACCGACGAGATCGACACAGCCGACCACGTCACCCCGGCGGGCAGCCGGTGGCAGATCCGCATGGAGAACATCGACGAGAGCCGCCTGAACGCGCTCAAGGCGTTCCTGCAAGAGCGCATCAGCCCGTTCTGGTCGCCGGAGTCTGAGGAAGCCGACCCGCTGCGCGAGGCGGCGATCACGACGAGCAGCGTTTCGCCCACGGTGGGCCGGGAGGTCACGCGGGCAGCCCTGCTGGCGACACTCGCCGCTGCCACGATCATCCTGTTCTTCATCGTGTGGGCCTTCCGGCGGGTGCCGCATGCCTTCCGCTACGGGGCGTGCGCGATCATCGCCATGTTCCACGACATCCTTGTGACGCTGGGCATCATGGCGATCCTGGGGCTGCTCTTTGGATGGGAGGCCGATGCCCTGTTCCTGACCGCGATCCTCACCGTCGTCGGCTACTCCGTCCAGGACTCGATCGTGGTGTTCGACCGGATCCGCGAGAACATCCCCAAGTATCGCGGCGAAGCCTATGAAACGGTGGTCAACCGCAGCGTGCTGGAGACGATCCACCGCTCGCTTGCCACGCAGCTCAACGCGATCTTCGTCATGGTCGCGATCCTGCTGTTCGGTGGCGAGACGATCCGGCAGTTCATCGCCATCCTGTTGATCGGGCTGATGAGCGGGACGTACTCCTCGATCTTCACCGCCGTGCCGCTGCTCGTTGCATGGGAAAAGGGCGAGATCCCCTTCGTGAATCGTGAGGCCAAGCAGCACCAGCACGAAGGGGCACAGGCGACGCCCTGAGCGCCGGACGCAGGCATACGTGGCTAAAAACACACAAGGGCAGTCTTGAGCTGCCCTTGTTTTGTCTATCACCTGACCGCGCCCGCCGGGCGATTACGTCCGCCCAAACTGCTTCGCCAGTTCCTCGCCGCTGATGTGCAGCATCGTCGGACGCCCATGCGGGCACGTGCGCGGCGATTCGCACCGCTCAAGCTGGCGGATCAGCCCCTGCATCTCCTCATAGCTCAGGGTCTGCCCGGCCTTGATCGCCGCCGTCTTGCACACGCGGCGCACCAGCTTCTCCTCCAGGCTGACCTCGCCCGGCCCCCGGTCGCTCTCCAGGTCCTGCACGATCAGTGCTAACACGTCCTCCGGGTTGCGGTCGGCCAGCAGCGCCGGGACGGCCCGCACGCGGAAGGTGTTCGCCCCGAACGGCTCGATGTCGAAGCCCAGCCCGGCCAGCACGTCGAGCGCCTCCTCGATGCGCCGCGCGGCGGTCGGCGGCAGCGTGACCGTCGCGGCGTCCAACGTGCGCTGCGCCACCGGCTCCATCGCCGCCTGCTGCGCCATGAACTGCTCGTACAGGATGCGCTCGTGGGCGGCGTGCTGGTCGATCAGGTACAGCCCGGCCGGTCCCTCCGCCACGATATACATCGCGCCTACCTGCCCGACCACACGCAGGATCGGCAGGGTGCGCGGCCGCGCGGGGCGCCCCGGCCCCTCCGGGATCTCTGTGGCCGCCGGTGCGGGGGTTGGGAAGTCCTCCGCGCGCTGATGGGCGTAACGGCCGGGGTCCAGCACGTTCAGCTCCATTTGAAGCTGCTCCTCGCCGGGTACCATCGGACGCGCGGGCGGGGCCGGGCGCCAACCCGCCTCGACGTCGCGGTACGGGTCGCCGCCAATCGGCGGCACCGGCGCCTGATCGACCACGGCCCGCCGCACCGCACGCTGGACCGCCGCGAAGACCGCCTCCGGCGCGCGGAAGCGAACCTCCGCCTTGGTGGGATGCACGTTCACGTCCACCTCGCCGGGCGGCATGGTCAGCATCAACACCGCAAGCGGGTAACGGCCATTTGGCAGCAGCGTGTGGTACGCCTGCACGACCGCGTACGTCAGGCTCTGGTCGCTGATCACGCGGCCGTTGACAAACAGGATGATGTGGGAGCGATTGGCGCGGTTCAGGCCCGGCGCTGAGGTGAAGCCGTAGACCTCGACCGGCGGCAGGTCCGGGCGTGTGGGCGGCTGCGGGCTGACCTCCAGCATCTCCTTGAACGCTTCCAGGCCGAGCACCTCGACGAGCACATCCGCCATGTCGCCGCTGCCGGGGCTGTGGAACTGCTCGCGCCCATCCATGATCAGGCGGAAGCGCACCGACGGATACGCCATGGCATAGTTCGTCACCAGTTGGGTGATGTGGCGCCGCTCGGTGCTTTCGGACTTCAGGAACTTCAAGCGGGCCGGGGTGTTGTAGAACAGGTTCTCGACGGTCACGACCGTACCGGCTGGCGCACCGGCGGCCCGGACGCCGCGCGTCTGTCCGCCCTCGACCTGGATCGTCGCGCCCGCCGCCGACTCACGCGTGCGCGTGACGAGCGTCGTGCGGCTCACGGCGGCGATGCTCGCCAGCGCCTCGCCCCGGAAACCGAGCGTGACGATCCGATCCAGGTCCTCGACCGTGCGCAGCTTGCTTGTGGCATGCCGCGCGAACGCCCGCTCTACTTCGTCGACCGGGATGCCCTGACCGTCGTCGCTCACGCGGATCAGCGTGCGACCGCCGCCCTCCACTTCGACGGTGATCGCGCTCGCCCCGGCGTCCAGCGCGTTTTCGAGCAGCTCCTTGACGACCGAGGCCGGTCGCTCCACCACTTCTCCGGCCGCGATCTGCGCCGCGACCGATTCCGGAAGCACCAAGATTGACATGCTGTTCCCCGCACAATCTAGACCAACGGAAGGTTCGATCCGGACAATAAGCCCCGGTCGGGCCGGGGCTGCAAGTCGTCGCCGGGATTGAGCGAGATCCTACACGCTGCGCTCCCCATCGTCCACAATACGCCCGTTGCACGGGATCATCCACGTGAAGGTGCTGCCTTTGCCCTCCACACTCTCAACCCACGCATCGCCGCCGTGGCGCTGCGCCACGTTCTTGACGATGAACAGCCCCAGGCCGGTGCCCTTGATGCGCTTGAACTCCTTGCGCCGCACGCGCCCGCTGCGCTGGAACAACTTGGCTTGGTCCTCCGGGCTGATGCCCAGGCCGTTATCCGTCACGCGGAAGATCACGGCGTTGCCCTCGATCCTCAGCTCGACCGTCACCCTGCCGCCTTCCGGCGTGTATTTGATCGCGTTCTCGACGAGGTTCGTGAACGCGCTGCTGACCATTGCCCTATCCACGTTCAGGAGCGGCACCTCGCGCGCGATCGCGCTGGTCAGACGAAGCTGCTTCTTTTCGGCGGCGGCGCTCAGGCCCGCCACGACCTTGTGCGCCACCTCCGCCAGATCGGTCGGCTCGCACATCAGCTCGTAGCTGCCCGTCTCCGGGTCCAACCGGCCCGCGTCGAGGATCTTCTCGACCATGTCCGACATCTGCACGATGCCCTGCCCGATCTTCTCTACGAACGTCGCCTGGCGCTCGTTCATCGGCCCGACGAGGCCCATCATGTCGCAGTAGCCCTTCATGAACGTGAGCGGCGTGCGCATATCGTGCGAGACCGTGCTGAGGAAATCGGACAGGTTGGCGTTCACGCGCTTGAAGTGCGTGATGTCGCGCAGCCACAACACGCGGCCCGGCGCCGCCTCACCGCTCCCCTGCACCTGCGCGACGCTGGGCGCATAGGTCCGCCCGTTCGCGCCGACAAATTCCATGCCGCGCAGGTTAGCCTGGGGCGCCTCCTCGCGCATATACTCGGCCAGCGGCGCCAGCGGCGCCACCTCGTCCAGCCGGGCGCCCATGACGTCCCGGGCGTTTACGCCAAGCGCCTCCGCTGCCGCCGCGTTCAGCAGGCGCACATCGAGCGCGCTGCCGACGACGATCGCGGGGTCCACCGCGCTGCCGAGGATGGCCGCCATCCATTCGCGCTCTTCACCGGCGGCCCGCACCGCGCGCAGGTGTGCGGCCAGCATCGACGCCTGCCCGGCCAGGATCAGCAGCAGCACGCGCTGCCCCTCGTCCACATCCACGGGCGCCGCAAAGCCCAGCCACAGCACGCCCAGCACGTCATCCCCGGCCAGCAGGGGCGCCGCGGCCACCTCCGCGATCCCATCCGGCAGGCCCGCCTCGACGAACAGCAGGACCGATCCCACGTCCCGCCGGGCGGCTGCCAGGGCGACTTCATCCGCCGCCCCCATCGCCGCCGCCAGCGGCCCGCTGGCCACCAGAGCCGGGCCTCCAGCGTCGGCCAAAATGAGGCGCGCGCCATCCGCCCCCACGGCGTCCTGCGCGCGCGTCACGATCCAGTTGAAGGCATCCGCGAGTTCATCTGGCTCGTATGTCAGCTTTTGCAAGACCTCGGCCAGCAGCCGCTGATGCTCCGCAAGCTCGACTAACTGCACCTGCAACGTATCCCCCACAGTCCCCATCGTGTTCACCCTACCGTTCTATTATCACCCGCCTACGGCATTATACACCTGCCACTGTTTCTGAGCAACGCACCGAGCACCACCGGACAGCTTGCGGCCTCATATTAGCGGCAGGGTGAATAGAGGGGTGGTTTCCCCTGGTTCATACCCGCGCGCCTTGCACGCGCGATCCATCCGTGCTACACTTCGCGCGACTGAGGGGCGGGGCTAAGGCAAGGCGCGAACGCATGGCAGAATCCATCCTCATTGTAGACGATGACGTTGATAGCCTGAAGCTGATCGGCCTCATGCTCCAGCGCCAGGGCTATGATGTGCTCATCGCCAATTCCGGGCAGCAGGCGCTGGCGATGGCCCGCGCGGAGCGCCCGGACCTGGTGATCCTGGACATCATGATGCCCGACATGGACGGGTATGAGGTCTGTCGCCGGATGCGGCACGACCCCGTGACCCAGCCCATCCCGATCATCATGTTCACCGCCCGCTCGATGGTGGATGACAAGGTGGCCGGGTTCGAGGCGGGCGCCGACGACTACCTGACCAAACCCACCCACCCCGCCGAACTCGCCTCGCGCATCCGCGCGCTCCTGCTCCGCAGCGCGGCGCGGAACCGGGCGGGCGGCAGCCTTGCCCACGCCATCGGCTTCCTGGGCGCGAAGGGCGGCGTCGGCACAACGACGCTTGCGGTGAATGTTGCCGCCGCGCTGGCCCAGCACAGCCCAACCCTTTTCGCGGACTTCCGCCCCGGCACCGGCACGGCAGGGCTGTCCCTCGGCTTCGGTCGCTCGACGGGCATGGCGAACCTGCTCTCGCGCCCGGCTGCCGAGATCACGCCCCGCGCCATTGAGAACGAACTGGTGACACACAACAGCGGCCTGCGGCTGCTGCTCTCCTCGATCCGGTCGAAGGAGACGCTGCTCAATGTCGCTCCGGACAGCGCCGCCTTGATCGTGCGGCACCTGCGCACGCTGGGGCAAAACGTCGTCGTGGACCTCGGCGCCGGTCTGAACCGTCTCTCCGCGCGGATCGTGCGGGAACTCGACGCGCTGGTGCTGGCCGTCGAGCCAACGCGCGTCGGGCTGGCGATGGCTGACGATATCATGCGCGAGCTTGAGCAGATCGGCGTGTCCGAATCGAAGCTGAACATCGTCCTGATCAACCGTGCGCAGTCCAGCCTGGCCGTACCCTGGCAGGAGGCCGAGAAACTACTGAATCACAGCATGACGGCGATCATCTCCCCCGCCCCGGAGCTGGCTTTCCAGGCCGCCGAGGCCGGGATGCCGATCGTGTTGTTCCAGGCCAACGCCATCGTCGCCAACCAGCTCGCCAAGCTGGCCGACGAGTTGGGCGCGCGCGCGCAGATCGCGGCGGGGAACAACCCCGGGTAAGCTGTGTGCCGATGGCTCAGCACGCGCTCCCCCTCTTGTGCCGCGCTCCCGTGCGGCACCTACGCCTGTCCTCCGTCGCCCCGCTAGGCCCCTTGTGACGTCATGGCCGAGATAGCCACCCTCCGGCCAGCGCTCGACCTGCTGCGCCGGGCGCAATACGTCGTCGCGCTGACCGGCGCCGGTATCAGCACGCGCTCCGGCATCCCGGACTTCCGCAGCCCCACGTCCGGGCTGTGGGAACAGGCCAACCCGGCGGAGGTCGCCAGCATCTACGGCTTCCGGCACAACCCGCAACGCTTCTATGATTGGATCAAGCCGCTGGCGCACCTCATCCTTGAGGCGCAGCCGAACCCGGCCCACCTCGCGCTGGCACAGATGGAGGCCCAGGGGCGCCTGCGGGGGATCATCACGCAAAACATCGACATGCTGCACACGCGCGCCGGATCGCAGACGATCTACGAGGTCCACGGCCACCTGCGCGAAGCGACGTGCATCGGCTGCTTCAGCCGCGTCCCCGCCGAGCCGTTGATGCAGGCGTTTCTGCGCGATGGCACCGTTCCGCGCTGCGCCGTCTGCGGGAATGTGCTAAAACCGAACGTGATCTTGTTCGGGGAGCAGCTTCCAGCCGCGGCCCTGATGGCCGCCCGCCGCGAGGCCCGCCGCTGCGACGTCATGCTGGTGGTCGGCTCGTCGCTCGAAGTTTACCCGGCTGCCGAGCTACCGCTCATCGCCCGGCAAGCGGGCGCGGCGCTGATCCTGATCAACCTGGCCCGGACGCCCCTTGATCCGCAGGCGGACGTGGTGATCCACGCTGACGTGGTGGATGTGCTGCCCCGCCTTGCCGCCGCATTGGAGATCGATTGACCCGATGACAACGTCCAACGCCGCCCCAACCCAGAGCCATCACGAGCTTGTCGCCCGTTACGAGCGCCTCCTTGAGATCACGCGTCAGTTGAATTCCACGCTGGAGCTGGGCACGCTGCTGAACCGCATCGTGGCCGCCGCGACCGAGTTGGTGAACACCGAGCAGGCGTCGATCCTGCTGCTCGATCCGGCGACGGGCGAGCTGCGGTTCGAGGCGGCGTCCAACCTGAGCGGCAGCGCCATGGCGGCCATCCCTGTCCCGATGGAGGGCAGCCTCGCCGGGTGGGTGGCAACGCACGGCGAGCCGGAGATGGTCAACGACGCGCGGGGCGATTCGCGCTGGTTCGCCAACGTCGACCGCACGATCAAGTTCACCACGCGCAACCTGCTCGCCGTGCCGATGAAGATCAAGAACGAGGTCATCGGCGTGCTGGAGGTCATCAACAAGCGGGACGACCAGCCCTGGACCGAGGACGACGTGAACACGCTGACCACGCTCGCCAGTCAGGCCGCCATCGCCGTGCAGAACGCGCGGCTGTTCCAGCAGAGCGACTTCATCGCGGAGATCGTGCACGAACTGCGCACCCCGCTCGCCGCGCTCCAGGCCAGCACCGCCCTGCTGACCCGCGCGCAGATCCCAGAGGCCCGCCGCGCCGAGATGCTGCGCACCATGTACGACGAGACCCAGCGCCTTGCGAACATGACGACGGACTTCCTCGACCTCGCCCGGCTGGAGTCGGGACGGGCGCGGCTGGAGACGACGACCTTCAGCGTGCTGGAGTTGATCGAGGAATGTGTAGACCTCGTGGCGGATCAGGCGCGCGAGCGCGGCATTGAGATCGTGATCGCGGGCGAGGACCGCCGCGCCGAAGCGGATCGCGCGAAGATCAAGCGCGTCCTGCTGAACCTGCTGACCAACGCCATCAAGTACAACCGCACCCAGGGGTCGATCCACTGCACGCTGGACGTGCGCGACGACCTGACGCAGCCGTGCAGCCTCGTCGTGCTGATCCAGGACACCGGCCCCGGCATCAGCCCGGAGAACCAGCAGCACGTCTTCGAGAAGTTCTACCGGGTGGCCGAGACGGCTGGGCAGGTGGTGGGCACGGGCCTCGGCCTCTCTATCGCGCGGCGCATCGTCGAGGCGCACGGCTGCGAGATGGGCCTCACCAGCGAGTTGAACGTGGGCACCACGTTTTACTTCACGCTGCCAGCCGCCCACGCGCGCCCGCGCCGCGAGCCAGATCGGAAGAGCGTCGTGTAGGGAAAGAGTGTAGGATAGGGTG